>JAJFVK010000021.1 GCA_021371795.1 Planctomycetaceae bacterium
TCTTGTGCTTTGGCCGCATAAAACGCTCCGTATTTTGCAAGGTAATTGATAAATACAAGTATTATCCTGAATTTAGCGCGAGTATTTTATTTTGCAAGTCCTTATTTGTAAAAATGTTAAATTATTTTTCAGGGACGACTAGAATAATACCATACCGTAATAGTGGATATGTTTATTGGAAGGTAACAGAAAAAACAAAAAATAAACAGACACAAAAAGTCTGCTAATATTGTAAGTCGTGAAATGACAAAGACTAATTCTTTAGAATATTGTCTATTTGAGTCAATTGCTTTTTGGTGAATTGCAGATTATCGAGAGCGTTGACGTTTTCGACGATTTGCTCCGGCCTGCTTGCGCCTATCAGTGCAGACGTAACGCGATTGTCTCGCAATACCCACGCAAGAGCCATCTGTGCAAGACTCTGACCTCTTTGCTGCGCAATCTTTTTTAATTCTGCAACTTTTTTGATAATGTCCTTTGTAACCTGTTCGGCTTTTAAAAAGCCGGATGGCTTTGCGGCACGTGAATTTTTGGGTATGCCTTTCAAATATTTATCCGTAAGCAGCCCCTGCGCGAGCGGACAAAAAGCGATGCAGCCAATACCTTCCTTTTCAAGCACATCAAGCAAACCGTCTTCGACCCATCTGTTGAGCATTGAATATTTTGGCTGATGAATCAGACAGCGATTATTTAGACGTTTGAGTATTTTAGACGCTTCCAAAGTCTGCTTGGGATTATACGAGGAAATACCGGCATATAAAGCCTTTCCGCTGCGAACAGCCTGGTCGAGAGCGGCCATTGTTTCTTCCAGCGGAGTATCGGCATCGAAACGATGCGAATAAAAAATATCGACGTAATCAATGCCCATTCGTTTTAGGGACTGGTCGAGACTTGCCAGCAGATATTTCCGTGAACCGCCGTCGCCGTAAGGACCATCCCACATTCGATAGCCTGCTTTTGATGATATAATCAATTCATCGCGATGGCAGGCCAAATCTGATTTGAGGATTTTACCGAAAGTTTCCTCTGCTGAACCGGCAGGCGGGCCGTAATTATTCGCAAGGTCGAAATGCGTAATGCCCAAATCGAAAGCGGTTTTAATCATCGCCCTGCAATTGCGCATTTCATCGATTGCACCGAAATTATGCCACAACCCAAGCGATATAGCCGGAAGCGTAATCCCGCTTCGGCCGCAGCGACTATATATCATTTTAGCGTATCTATTTGTCATGAATTGTACGGCTTTTTATTTCTGTAATTCTGTCTGTCGTCTTTGCCATCGTCATCATTTTGTCCGTTGGTAGGACGGTCATATCGACCGAAAATCATTCTGCCGGCCGAGGTCTGAAGCGCACTGGTAACAACAATTACCACCTTTTCGCCAATTTTGTTTCTGCCCTCTTCGACAACAACCATTGTGCCGTCATCAAGATAGCCAATGCCCTGCTGCGATTCTTCGCCGGCCTTGATGATTCTAACCTGCATCGTTTCGCCCGGCAAAACAACCGTTTTCAATGCGTTCGTCAAATCGTTGATATTTATGACATCAACCTGGCGGACTTGCGCGACTTTGCTCAAATTGTAGTCGTTTGTAACAAGTTTGCCGTCGCAGTTCTTCGTAAAAGCGACAAGCTTCTGGTCAACCGCTGCGTGCTCATCAACGCCCGGCGGCGGTGTATCGTCCACCTTTATCTCTATCGTAGGAGTCTCCTGCAATTTGTGGAGCACATCCAGACCTCTTCGGCCGCGAGTTCTTTTCAGTTTGTCCGCTGAATCGGCAACAAGCTGCAATTCGTTCAGAATAAAACGCGGAATCACAAGCGGAGCGTCAAATAACTTCGTCTGGCAAATATCCGCAATTCGGCCGTCAATAATTACCGAAGTGTCAAGAACCAATGGCCGAACACCTTTTGTCTGACGTGAAAATTCAACGTAAGGAATGATAAAACGAACCTCGTCCTTTGTTCGCATTATGAAACTGATCACAAAATAACAGATGCAAATTCCCATCATCCATTTTGTAAGCTTCATATTGCTGCCTTCAAGGCCAAGCCGGAAGACCTCGTTAATCATATCCAAAACGAGTGTCAAAGCCCAACTGAAGAAAATACCTACAATCAATCCGAAGAAAACGCCTGCCAGCGCACTCAATGAACGCTTGGGCAAAAGCCAGTCTATGAATAAAACTATAATCGCAAGAACCAAACCGCCGATAAACACAATCCATATCTGCGTCTGCGTAAGGCTCGCGGCTTCTTCAGGATTCTCAACCTGACTTGTGATACTTAAAAACAACGCGGCAAAGATAACAATGATAAAAATAGCTCTAATAAAGTGCAATAACATATAAATTACTCCCTAAAAAATTATGAATAGATTTTTAACGCTATTTCAAAGAGCAGATGAAAAACTTACACTAATATAAAATTTAACGCCTGACATATATTAAATTAATATACTTATAATATCGGCTAAATATTTATTAATATCTACTTTTTCAGTTTAATATGGCAAATGACCGCCAGTGCCCATAAAACACTATTTTTATCGGCCACTTTGGTCTCATATCTCTCGTTTATAGGTATCAGATGTACGCCCCTGTTGTCATTTCTTACCAGTTTACATGTTACGCCTATCGCGCCGGATAACCGCACCACCGCAGGCAACCCTTCGGCTGCGGCAACCGACGGACTGACGATAACCACATCGCCATCGTTAATGCGAGGCGACATACTGTCGCCGTCAACCTGCAACGCAAAACTATCCGGAAAAAGCCTGTGTATCGGCGGACAATTCACAAATTGCACCACCTCGTCGTCGCCGTCAACGGTTTGTACCAAATTCGCCTGCGACTTGTTTAAAGCCTGTATAACCGCTCTGGTCTGCGAATCCACAGCAACATCGGCAGACACAGAACTTACAATAGAAGCATTAAGATGTTTTTTCACCAACTGCTCAATTTGCGTTTCAACAATTTTTGAATCCGTGCCAATCGCCTGTCCCCAGTCAGCAGGAACGCCGGCAGCCGTTCTGCCCAAAACCGGAATCCGGCCGTCAGACACCTTTGTATCCATACCAGCCGATACATTAGATTCAAATATTGACTTCTCTTCCAGAAGATTTAGAAACGCCGAAATCGCTTCAACAGCTTGCGGCTGTCGGCCAATAATCTTTTGAGCCTTTTCAAGAATTTTATTATCAGGAGATAAAACCGCAACAGACATCTGCGAACTTTCACCTGTCAAAAGCCAATTCAAATCTACATTGGCGATCTGGGAGATTTTCACAAGAACCGGCACAGGCGGAACCCTGTCATTTTCGTAATAACTGTATGTAGAAGGACTTATGCAGAGAAGTTTCGCGAATTTGCTCCTGCCTCTTTCGCCGGCAAACTTAATTCGCACCTCTATGATGCGTTTTATAATGTTTTTTTCTAATTCATCCATAAAAATATTCGCAAATGCGAATTTTCCTCTTGTATTATACGTAAACGCGAATAAAATCCACAAAATCACGTACTAAGTGTGGAAATGTATCACAAAAATGAAATTTAGTCAAGGAATGGCTATGGAACGTGTGAACAAAAACAACAAGACTGCAAAAGTTACACGACGGCCGAGGACACCGCAAACGGACACATCACACAAGCAACGTCTTCAGAATTACGCAAAGCAAATGGTAACACTGCTGGCATTGCAGCAGGCAGTTATGCGAAATCTCACAAAAGAAATCGACGATAGCTAATCCTCATTTAAAATCGCTGTTGTGGAGCAGGAAGATTCAGAAATTTTATTGACACAACCGGTAGTTTTCATACAATAGACTTCAAGTGATGATGGGGGCAATGATATTTGGAGCTTTTTATGGAAGAGAGTGAAAGTCCAAAACAACAGGCAGTATCCGTCGAAACGGCTGTCAAACATATTCAAATGCTTATCGACGGGAAAAAATATAACAAAGCCGGCGAGCTGTTAAAAATCCAAATCCAAAGAAATCCAAACCAAAAAGAATTAGTAAAACTATACTCCGACTTCAGACGTCAATATATCAAAGACAAAATTCAAAAATTACAGCAAGAAGCTGATGTGTACCTTCGAAGCGGCCAAGAAGATAAAGCACAAAAAATATTTCGCGAAATATACCGATTAGACCCGACCCGAACAGAACTCAAAGACGCTTTCAGAAAGACACGCGGTGAAATAGCAAAAGACTACAACAAAAGAGTTTTTAAAACAGAAATGGTCGGCCTTTTTACACAAATACTAATTTTCATATTCATTGCCGGGCTGTGCGCAATCGGTTTGAAATTATACGACAACAACAGACATCTAAAACAAAGTGAACAATATATCTTTTCGCTAAACTTTGACCAGGCACGGCAGGAATTAGACAAATGCAGCAGATTCTTTTGCCCGCGAAAAAACGAAGTACTTCAAAAACTTCAGGTTGCTGTGGACAACCTTATCGCAAAGGCATATCAGCAAATCGAGTCAAAAAATTTCAACCTGGCAAGAGAATACCTCGATCTGGCCCTGCGAGGAACAAAAGACCAAACCAAAATCAAAGAAGCGATAGCAGTATATCAACAGCAGGAGGTCCTGTGGAACGAGGAACTCGCAAGGCAGGAACAACTGCTGAAGGCAGAACAGCAACGGCAGGAAGAACAGAAAATATTAGCAGAAAAAGCTATCGCGGCTAAAACTGAATTTGAAAAAAATCTTAACGAAGCAATTCGAAACGACGCTGAAATTGAAGCCGGTGAGATTATAGAGGCCGCCAAAGCCAAAGGCAAAAACGCTGAAAAATTATACCTGAACAGCAAGTTCGAATCGGCGCAAAAACAATGGCTTCTCGCAACCAACGACTGCAAAAAAGCAACACTGACAGCGGCGGCCATAATTGAAAAGAAAAAAGAAACGCTGGCGTTTAAAATCAAATGCTATGATATCAGCGAAAAAGGCGCAAAGATAAACGCCCCCGCCGAGGCAAACGAAATATGGCTACAGGCCGCGGCAATTTTTAACGACGCAGAAACACAATTCAAAGAACGCAAATTCGTGCAGGCATCGCAGTTATGGCAGCAGGCGGCGGATAAGTACAGCGAGGCAATCGAATTTACAAAGCAAACCCCAAGTTACACCAAGGCACTAATGTTCGCGAATAAATGGAAAATTCTCAAGCCCGGACTTACGGAAGAAAATATTCGCAATTTCTTCGGCGAACCAAAATATATTCAGGCCGATTCTGAAAAACGCGTCTGGTATTATGGAACCGCACCGGAAATCTTCAAAAATTCACAGGGCAGCTATGAATGGTCTATGCCGACAAACGGATATATTTGTTTTGCGGCCGTTAGTATGCGGATTCTTGTCGACAGAACCAACGACTATTATCAAAAACAGACGTCCGAGGAATACAGAATTCATTCAAGAATTATATCTGACCTGAACAGCCAAATTGCTGAAGAAAACCGGCTATACGACTCACGCATAAAAATCACAACGGTTACGCATCCGAGAAGAGGCCGTTATCCAGGATTGAGACAGCAGCCGAACAACGATTATTATAACGAAACCCAAAAGCATACAGAGAATATCAAAGGTCTGAACAATGCTCTCGAAACTGAAAAACAAAGGCATCAGGCAAAATTAATTAAACTTAAACATGACTGCGATGTTAAAAATTATGAACTGGCAAACGGACTGACGCCAAGAGAACCAAAATATTTCGCGGCAGAATGGCAAATGCCTGACGTCGATAACCTGAAATGCTTTATGCTGCCTGAATCTAAAATTGAAAAGCCGGCGATAAAGCCGGGATTCAAATGGCAGATTCCGGCCAAATGGCGCTCTTTGAAACTGAACATAAGCGAAGGAGACATCCGCGAAGTTTTGGGCGAACCTGATAATAAACGTGAAGAAAACGGCACATTGATTTATCGTTACGGCGAATTAGCAGATTACGGAATAGTAAAACTTGAAAAATGTTCGGACTCCATTGTCCGGGTAAAATCATGGCAAGAACCGCTCTGGGTACACGTTACGCTGCAACTTACTGAAAAAGCAAACGAAACAAATACTGACAACACCCTGTAAACAACAGGTACGGGAGCTAAATATTATTTTCAGCCTTTTTTAATTTGCGGTTTGGGTAAATCTTTTAAAATATCGAGCGATTTATTTAACGTTTCCTCCGGCAAATCATAATCGGAAAGTCTGCCTTCCATATACGCGCCGTAGCCGCTTAAATCCATCAGGCCGTGGCCACTGTAACTAAACAAAATAACTTTTTCCAGCCCTTCTTCGCGTGCTTTTATCGCTTCGTCAATCGTCGCGGCTATCGCGTGACTCGTCTCCGGAGCGCAAATAAAGCCTTCGGTCTTTGCCCAAGTAATCGCGGATTCATAACACTTTAACTGATGGTATGCCCGCGGCGCAATCAGCCCATCCACAATAGCCTGGCAAACGAGCGGAGACATCCCGTGATACCGCAAACCGCCGGCGTGAATCGCTTCCGGAACGAAAGCGTGGCCGAGTGTGTGCATCGCCAAAAGCGGAGTCATACAGGCTGTGTCGCCATGGTCGTACGCAAATTTTCCGCGTGTCATCGTCGGACAGGCTTTGGGCTCAACAGGAATAATCTCAATTTTCGCACCGTTAATCTTGTCGGCGACAAACGGAAACGCCAAGCCTGCGAAATTACTTCCACCGCCTGCGCAGCCAATAACAACATCCGGTTTTTTTATGCCAATACTCTGCAACTGCTTTTTCGCCTCCAGGCCGATGATTGTCTGGTGCAGCATAACGTGATTTAATACGCTGCCCAAAGAATATCGCGTTTGGCCGGTTTTGTCGCGGACAGCATCTTCGACAGCTTCTGAAATCGCAATGCCCAGTGAGCCGGGAGTGTTCGGCATTTCCTTCAAAATCTTGCGGCCAAATTCCGTGTCATTGCTCGGACTTGCAATGCAATTTCCGCCCCAAACCTGCATCATTAATTTGCGAAACGGCTTCTGGTCGAAACTGATTCGTACCATATAAATCTTGCACTCAAGGCCGAACTGATTGCAGGCATACGCAAGGGCTGAACCCCATTGGCCTGCGCCGGTTTCAGTTGTGATTTTCTTTATGCCGAAAACTTTATTGTAATAAGCCTGCGGAACAGCGGTGTTTGGTTTGTGGCTGCCGGCAGGACTTGTACTTTCATCCTTGTAATATATTTTTGCCGGCGTTTTGAGGAATTTTTCTAATCGCCTTGCCCTTCTTAAAGGTGCAGGCCGCCATTGATACAAAATATCCAGCACTTCGGATGGTATGTCTATCCAACGCTGCGTACTGACTTCCTGCTCGATGATGTTCATCGGAAAAACCGGCGCGAGCATATCGGGCGTTATCGGTTTACCATTCGGACCCAGCGGCGGCTGAACAGGATTTGGCAAATCTGCGGCGATATTATACCACTGCTTGGGTATGTCCTTTTCGCTTAATTGAATCTTTATGTCTTCCATCGCGTTCTCCGAAAATAAAGGAAACAAATTATTACAATTTCATACCGAAATAATTTTTCGCGTTGTTGAAACAAATATTCTCAACCATTTGGCCAAGCAGCGTCATATCATTTGGAATCAAGCCGAGTTTCACATCGTTGCCGAGCATATTACATAAAATCCTGCGGAAATATTCGTGCCGCGGATACGACAGAAAACTTCGCGAATCAGTCAGCATACCAACAAACCTGCTCAACAGGCCAAGATTCGATAACGCGGTCATCTGCTTTTCCATGCCGTCCTTCTGGTCGAGGAACCACCAGCCGGAACCGAGCTGCATCTTGCCCGCGACAGAACCATCCTGATAACAACCTATTATAGTCCCAAGCAATTCGTTATCACGAGGATTCAAATTATACAGAATAGTTTTGGCGAGTTTATTCTGCGAATCAAGGCGGTCGAGCAGTTTTACCAGCGGCCTGCCGATTTCAAAATCGCCAATCGAATCAAAACCGGTGTCCGGGCCGAGTAACTTGAACAATCTTGTATTGTTATTTCTCAACGCTCCGAAGTGGAACTGCTGAACCCAGCCTTTTTCGGCGTCCATAATCGCAAATTCATACAGCATAGCCGATTTGAATTTCAGGATTTCATCGGCGTTAATTTTTTTGCCGCAGCGAATCTTTTCAAATATTTTTTTGATTTCACTTTCTGTGTAATCTTCGGCGTAAGCTGTTTCCAAGCCGTGGTCGCTTAATCGGCAATTATTCTCGTGGAAGAAACTGTGGCGTTTGCGAATCGCAGCGAGATAACTATCGAAATCTTCAATTTCTATATCGGCCGCGGCTGAAAGTTTATCTATCCACTCGTTCATTGCAATCGTATTTTCCGCAGCCATTCCTTTGTCGGGACGCCATGCGGGATATACCTTTATCTCGAAGCCGTCGGTCGCGATTTTTCTGTGATGTCGCAAATCGTCAATCGGGTCGTCGGTTGTACAAACGAGTTTTACGTTCATTTGCCGCATTACGCCGCGGGTGCTGAACTTCGGCTGTTTCAACAACTCCGAGCACTGGTCGTAAATATCTTTTGCCGTCGCAGGAGAAAGAAGCTGTGTGACGCCGAACGGTTTTTTAAGTTCCATGTGCGTCCAGTGATAGAGCGGATTGCGCAGGCAATGTGGAACGGTTTGAGCCCAGGCCTGGAATTTTTCCCAATCGGATGCACTGCCGGTGCAGAAACGTTCTTCGACGCCATTGGTTCGCATCGCACGCCATTTGTAATGGTCGCCGGAGAGCCAGATTTGCGCGAGGTTCTCGAATTTTGCATCGTTTGCTACGAGATGAACCGGCAAATGGCAATGATAATCGTAAATCGGGCATTTTGCAGCGTGGTCGTGATAGAGGCGTTTGGCAGTTTCGGTTTCCAACAGAAAATCTTCGTGGATAAAATCAGAAGACATAATTTAATCCTTCGAAATAATTACATAAAAAAAACCCCCTGCACAGGTCAGGGGGCTAACTATCATTCGAATTATTTTAAACCGAGGGCTTTTCTTAATTTGCCAACCATATCGGTTTTTTCCCATGTGAAAGTCGCACCTGTTCTGCCAAAATGGCCGTGATGCGAAGTAACGGCGTAAATCGGGCGTTTGAGTTTAAGATGGTCAATAATGCCCTTCGGCGTAAGCGGGAATACTTCTCTAATCGCCTTTTGCAATTTGCTTTCGTCAACTTTCGCAGTGCCCTGTGTTTCAACGTGAACTGAAACCGGCTGTGCGACGCCGATAGCATACGAAAGCTGAATTTCACAAATATCTGCCAATCCCGCGGCAACGATATTCTTGGCGACATATCTTGCCATATAGCTTGCGGAACGGTCAACCTTAGACGGGTCTTTGCCGCTGAAGCAGCCGCCGCCGTGCGCGCCCATTCCGCCGTAAGTATCGACGATAATCTTTCTGCCGGTCAGGCCGCAATCGCCTTTCGGACCGCCAATGACGAATCTGCCGGTCGGGTTGATGTGGAAGATAATATTTTTATCAACCATTTTCTTCGGGAGAACAGGCAGAATGATTTTCTTAATAATTTCCGTGCGAAGTTTATTGTACGCAATGTCCGGAGAATGCTGCGTTGAAACAACAACGGTGTGGATTCTGTACGGTTTGCCGTTTTTGTATTCGACTGTAACCTGACTCTTGCCGTCCGGACGGAGCCATTTCATTTTGCCGCTCTGACGCATCTGCGCGAGTTTTGCACAAAGCGTGTGAGCAAGCTGAATCGGCATCGGCATAAGCTGCGGCGTTTCCCTGCACGCGAAACCAAACATAATCCCCTGGTCTCCGGCACCCTGTTCTTTGTGGAGACCCTGACCTTCGGTAACGCCCTGCGAAATGTCAGGACTCTGTTTGCCGATACCAACAAGCACGGCACAACTATCATAATCAAAGCCCATCATCGGGTCGTCGTAGCCTATATCCTTAATCGTCTGGCGAACTACGGCAGCAATATCAACGTTTGCTTTCGATGTGATTTCGCCGGCGATCAGTGCCATGCCGGTCTTTACGAGCGTTTCGCACGCAACTCGGCTTTCCTTATCCTTGGCCAGGTGCGCGTCAAGTATCGCATCGGAAATATAATCTGCGACTTTATCAGGATGGCCCATTGTTACAGATTCGCTTGTAAACAAATAGTTGCCATTTTTAGCTTGTGTAAGATTCGCTTTTACTTTTTTCGACATTCTAAACTCCTTATCAGTCAATTATTCCATCTGATTGAAAATTACCTTTTTAAATATAAAAAAGTCTCGGCCTTCAGGCCGAATCAACAATTTTGATTTTTTATTTAGTTAGTTATCCTGCTGATCATTCAGCTTCCAGTTATACTTTAAATATTCAATTGTGAACGTGCCCTGCTTTAAATATTGAGCGTTGGCCGGCGAAACAAAATCCTTTATAAAATTCAGCACCGCTCTGTCAACAGGCTCTCTTTCTCTGAAAAGTTTGTTTGTGCCATATCGTTTCAAAAAGACGTCCTCGTGCCATTTATACATTTTGAAAATCGGCGAAATGCGAACTATATTATTCGTCTGGTCGATTTGCAGCCCGTCAGCACGCATAAAATAATTTCGCACCTGCTCGTCAAGCTGATTGTCAATCACCTTGCCGATATAAGGCTCGTTGCGCAGAGCCGCGCTGCTTATTGTTCCATAATTTACCGCAAAACAAATACGCGGGTCTTCAAATCTGGCCAGCAGCGATTCGCTCTCAATTTCGTCCAGCGTGTATTGAATACCCATTATCATAAAAAACATCTCGTCGCGAAGGCCGCGAATGTGCATAACACTGTCGGCCGGATAGAACAAAAGCATAAACCGCGATGGACTAATCGGATACTCGTCAACAATTCCCTTTAACGTACAGATATTATAAGCGTTTATCCAGAACGCGATTTTCTCGTTTCTCGACCATGTAATAAAAACTTCCGGCTCAAGACCCGCCAGCCTGTTCAGCATCGTATTCAGCACGGCACGATGTCTTCGCAGTTTGCCGTAATTTACCAGCCCTGCCGACGTAACATAGTTTTTGAAAACTTCCGAAAACTCGATATTAAAGGCATCGCCGCCGATATAGCCTTCCGGCGAGTTGGGGCCTTCAACCTCGGCGGCATTCATCAGTTCGCTGCGGGCGTTGGTGTCATTAACGTCATTGGATTCAGCAGCAGCCGGAACATTTGCGGCTATCAGCGCAACGCTGTCCTGCGCCCCTGCCGGTTGAATCTGCAAGAGATTAAAAACAGGAAAACCAATTATAAAAATCATCAGAAATTTATTCATATTTCCCTAAATTCTAAACCAACGACTTCCTTATCTATAAGATATAAAACAGTTGATTCTAATAAAATATAAGTAAATTTCCAGACTAATTTTAAATGAAACAGCAAATTAAGGTACTAAATCGCAGAATCTATGAAATAACTTGACAGAAACGTTTATTTTGAGTACTTTCCAGGGATACTATTTTACCTATTTTCAAGTTTTTGCGGGATTTACATACAATGTACAATAAAAAAAACATATTAAGCTTACTGCTGGCACTTGTAATCTCAAGCCCCCTTTTGGCAATCAGCACTACCCAAATTGACGCCATCCGAAACAAAGAAGCTATCGCGGATACCGACTCGGCCATTATCGAGGAGTTTTTGGGCGAGGCCTTTTCCGAACTAATGGCAAAAACAGAGTTTTCAGATGTTGCCGCTCTTCGCAACGTCATTATAAGCAAAAGCTCATCCATAACGACAAGCGGAAAAATATTGTACGACCCGAAATATCTGTCCGCATTTGAAAATGAACTGACCAACGCCTTCAAAGAGGCAAAAGCAATGAAGGACGGCAAAGTCAAAAACCTTATCACTGCAAATTTACTGATGCTTGCTTACGATATCGGCCACGTCGATGCCGCCAAAACAGCACTGCCATATTTGCAGGAATCCAACATTATGATTCGCTACTGGGCGGCACAAAATTTCGCTAACCCGGCAATCATCAGTCAGCTGAATCAGGGAAATGCGACAGACAGGCCAGAGCTGGCCGCAAAAATACTCAAGGCGGCAAAGGCCGAGCAGTCAGGCAATATATTGGTCAGCTACGCACAATTCGCAGCCGGACTGAAAGACCCGACAGGCAATGAAATATTGACCGCAATCGCACAAAAACGAATCGAACAGTATCTTGCGTGGACGGTTACGGACGAAATGTCTGACGATGGCATTTTAAAAGCACTGACGGACAGAATTAAAACCGATACAGACAGCACAAAAGAAATGGCAAAAAATTTCGCAACGCTGTATTCGCTCGTTGTCCAGCGGTATATTCAGGGACAGCAGACTATCAGCGATACGAGCAAAAGCTATCTGGCTTCGGTAATTGTTCAGGGCGATAAATACGTGCCTGTGTTCATTCCGGAATGGAATGGGAATTTCAAACGCGCAATCGACAAAGACCTCGCTTCTGTACTTGCCGAAAGCGATGGCTTGTTCGGCTCGGCAGCGGCAGCGGGCAAACTTTCGACGACAGTAGGTTTCGAGTATGACGGCGCAACAAAGACCGCCCCGCCTGTGCTGACTAAACCTGCCGCACAAAAACAATAAAAGCTATTCGCACAGCGTTGCAGGAACTTTACGGCAAATGAGCCATTCCGAGGCCATAACCGCAAAGTCCTCCATATTTACGACACAGTCGCCGTTAAGGTCGCTCGATACAAATTCAGTGCACGCGCCGGCATCAACGGATAAATCAAAGTAACCCATGCCATAATCATAACCAGCAACGCGAATGTAGTAAGTTTTTCCTTTTACCGCATTAAGAATTATCTGCGAATCTGAATATCCATCATAGTCATCGTTACAATCAATAACGCTTCCGCCACAAACATTCAAAACTTCAAGGGTTGTATCAAATTCGTCGCTGGAGACAGTAATCGTATATTGCCCCGCTTTTGTCGGCTTGAATGTGTACCAGACATCCGCATAATCTCGATAACCGCAGGCTGATTGAATTTCTTCGGTTGCGCCATAATTTGTGTTGGTATAAAATTCACCTGACTGAATCTCGATAGCATCGGCACATTCATCATTTAATAAGTACATCCAAAGTTCAGTGCCGTGTATGTTTTCGTTAGCCGAGAACAGTATAAAATTTTCAATATTCGTAATATACGCAGGATGCGAACTGGCCGAACCGGCATACATATCACCCGTCATATAAGTGCCTTCTTCGGTACCGTCACTTTGCCATAGTTCAGTGCCATAGGCATCATTAGCCTGGAAAAATAATTTACCGCCGGCATCAATCAGGTTAAACGGATTTGAAAGCGTTGCACCAGGATATATATCTTTAACCAGCGAAACAGTGCCGTAATCGCCATCACATTTCCACAGTTCAATGCCATTTGTGCTGTCATTAGCAGAGAAAAACAGGACGCCATTTACGTTCGTCAAATAATACGGAGACGAGCTTGTTTCTCCTCCATATATATCCCTGACCATAATAGTGCCGGCATGCGTGCCATCGCTTTTCCATAACTCCACACCATAAATGCCGTCATTGGCATTGAAATACAACGTACCATTTACATTTGCCAGATTACTCGGAGATGCACTTGACGAGCCGGAACGTATATTCTTAACCACCGCAGTGCCGGATTCAGTACCGTCACTTTTCCATAACTCATAGCCATTAGTGGCATCTTCTGCCGTGAAAAAGAGAGTACCGTTAACCTCTGTCAGATTAGCCGGATATGAGCTTGATGCGCCTGTATATATATCTTTGACCATAACGGTACCTTTTTCCGTACCATCACTTCTCCATAGCTCCTGACCGTTTATACTGTTATTGGCCGAGAAAAACAGGGTGCCATTAACAGACTTCATATTATAAGGATATGAGCCCGATATCCCTGAACATATATCCTTAACCATCACAGTACCGGCATAGGTGCCATCGCTTTTCCATAACTCCACACCATTTGTGCCGTCATTGGCTCGGAAATACAAAGTGCCGTTAACATTCGTCAGACTTTCCGGAGTAGAGCCGGACGAGCCTGGAGATATATTCTTAACAAGGCAAGTACCGGCCGATGTACCATCGCTTTTCCATAACTCATAGCCGTTTATGCCGTCCTGGGCACAGAAAAACAGAACACCGTTGACATCAGTCAGAGACGAAGGATATGAGTGCATCCAACCCGGATATATATCCTTAACAAGGCAGGTACCTTCGGGCGTACCATCGCTTTTCCATACCTCCGCGCCATAAGTGCCGTCACTGCCATAGAAATATAGAGTGTCGTTGACCTTCGCGACATTGCTGATGGCCGAATTTTCGGAGCCGGGATTTATATCCTTCAACAGAAATGGTGAGCCTGCGAATGCAGCAAAAGAAACAGTGAATAAAATCGTAAACATGTGTGAGAAAATTTTCATTTCTTCATCCTCCTAAAGAGTATATAAGGCATGAATTGTAGCGTTTTATTAATGAAAAATCAAGAATATTATAACACGAAATGTGAGATCGTAAAATCAGGATTGATTATTTGGTAAAATTCGGGTAATCTACTTGTAAGTGTTGTCTTAAGCGATATTTAGTAAATTTAGGGAAGTTTTGATGAACGGACGCTCAAATACAAAGGAACTTGTGATACTGTTCATAGTTCTCATTGTTTTGAGCCTGCAATTTTCGTCAAAGTTTCAAATGAAACGCTTTGAGCATCGCATAGACACCCTCGAAAAAACATTCTCCAGCACCCCTGCTGCAAATCTCGCTGCCGGTAATCAAAATTATTATACGCCTGATGAAAATGACGGCGACTGGCTCATCTGGGCAATGCCGGTCGAACCAAAAACGCTCAATCTCATCTCCGTCAATGTTGATATTTACTCACGATGGATAATGTTTCCGAACGTGTTCGAGCCGTTGATGGAATATGATTTTGATGAAGTTCGAATGAAGCCGATGCTTGCGAAAAGCTGCGAAATTTCGTCTGACGGATTAGAGATTACTTACACACTGCGCGACGATATTCATTTTTCCGACGGCGTACCAATTACCGCTGACGATGTGGTTTTTACATATAAGACTATCATCAATCCACTGATTGACGCCGCCGATGTGGCGCAGCAGTTTATCGAAGTTAAAGACGTTGAAAAAATCGACAGCAAAACCGTTAAGTTCCAATTTCACCGGCCATATTTCAAGGCGATGGAAATTTCATCGTTATGGACTATCGGCGTATTTCCAAAACATATTTACGATTTCAAAGACCCGCAGGAATTCAACCGTCGAATTTCCAATCCGGTCGGCAGCGGGCCTTATGTATTCGAGAAATGGGATTCTGGCGAAAAGGCAGTTTTTACACGCAATGAAAATTACTGGAATCCGGCTGCGATGCCGAAAATCAAAAAACGAATCTATAAATTCATCATCAACGACAAGGCAAGAATTCAGGCAATCCGCAGCGGCGATGTCGATATGATGATTCCGGCACCGGAACAGTATGTTGACGCGATTAAAGATGAGAAATTTACCAAAGATTTTAAATGTCTGGCTTACTGGTCACCGGGCACGCCGTTTTACTTCATAGGATGGAATGCCGATACGCCATTTTTCGCAGACCGCAACGTCCGGCTGGCAATGACGCAGATGATTGACCGCAAATCAATTATCGAACATCTGTTGAAAAAAAGCGGCAAAGAAATCACCGGGCCTTTCTATCTTTATGGGCCGGAAAACGACCCGAATATTCAGCCGTGGTCTTATGATGTCGCAAACGCCAACCGGCTTCTCGACGAGGCGGGCTGGAAAGATACAGACGGCGACGGAATTCGAGATAAAAATGGAGTCCCGTTCAGATTTAAGTTTTCTTATTCTGCGGATTATGTATTATACCAAAACATCGCTAATGTGCTTAAAGATTCGGCAGCTAAAGTCGGAATCGAACTGGTACCGGAGCCGGTAGAATGGTCGATTCTCATTACGAACCTGCCAGACCATAAATTCGAGTCTGTGATTATGGGCTGGGGCGGAGATATTATACAGGATGAATATCAGTTGTTTCATTCTTCGCAGACAATAAACAGGGGTTCAAATTACGTAAACTTCAAAAACGCACAAGCTGATGAACTTCTTGAAGAAATACGACAAACTATCGATGAGCCGAAGCGTATTGAGTTAAGTCGAAAATTACACGGCCTGCTTCATAATGAGCAGCCATATACATTTTTATTCACAAGGCCGACATATCGTATTATCGCGCCGCGGTTTGAAAACGTAACAGTTCACAAACTCGGCCTTAGAGAAGAAGAATGGTTTGTGCCGAAAGAAAAACAAAGGTATAAATGAAACCACGAATTGACACGAAAATACACGAAAAAATAAAATAGGAATTTATATATGAATAATAAGGGTTTGATTACATTTTTGTTATTTATCCTGCTGTTGGGGATGATTGGCTTGCAGATTTTGTCAATGATTCAGTCGGATAGATTATATGAACGACTGAACCGTCTTATCGATGCAACCGCCGGCAGGCAAACCTTTACAACTACAACCACCACAGGAACGACAACACCGCCATCAGGTACCGGCTACCCCGGCGATGAAGGTGACTGGCTGATAGAATCGATAGCGGCAGAACCGGCAACGCTTAACGAATTAGTAGAATCTTCAACATGGTCAACGAGATGGATTGTCAGCGAAAATATTTTTGAACCAATGCTTTCATATGAGCCAAATGAATTCAAACTGCGCGGAATTCTGGCCGAGAAATTTTCGATTTCTGAAAATGGTCTGGAAATTTATTTCAAACTTAGAGACAACGCTCATTTTTCCGATGGCACACCTGTTACAACAGACGATATAATTTTTACTTTTGAAACCATAACAGACCCAAATGTTGATGCTGCCGGTTATGCCAATTACTTTCAGGATGTTGATAGATATGAAAAACTTAATGACAGAGAAATTAAGTTTTATATGAAAAAAGTTTATTTCCTGTCGCTCGAATATCTCGGCGGAATGCCGATACATCCCAAACATATATATAAATATAAAAATGCAAATGAATTTAATAACCGCACAAGCAATCCGGTCGGCAGCGGGCCTTATGTATTCGAGAAATGGGATACAGGCCAGCAGGTAGTTTTGAATCGTAACGAGAATTATTGGGATAAAAGTAAAAAACCAAATATAAGAAAAAAAGTTTATAAATTTATCACTAATGATACCGCAGCATTGCAGGCATTACAGGCCGGTGAGGTTGATTACCTGCGGCCGCTGCCGGAACAGTTTGGCATAAAAAGCCAGGAAGAAGAATTCAAAAACAAATTTTATTGCCTGTCCTATTGGGATGCGGGCAATACGGGATATTTCTGGATAGGCTGGAATCAGTCCAGGCCCTTTTTTGCCGAACGAAATGTCCGATTGGCAATGACATATCTTGTCGACCGAGAAGCTATACGTGAACACGTTCTGCGAAATCCCGAAGCGCAAATTCCAACAGGTCCCTTCTATATATACGGGCCACAGAGCGATCCTAATATTAAACCGTGGCCTTACGACCCAGTGAAAGCCGCTCAATTACTCGACGAAGCCGGCTGGATAGACCATGACGGCGATGGTATACGTGATAAAAATGGTGTTCCATTCAAATTCAATTATATGATTGTCAGCGGCACATCTTTGCACGAACAGATAGCGAAACTACTGAAGGACACCGCAGCGAGAGTCGGCATTGAAGTAACGCTCGACCCGTTTGAATGGTCTGTGTTTATCAAACGAGTACAGGACCGCGATTTTGACGCTGTAAGTATGTCATGGGGCGGCGGAGTTAAAAGCGACCCTTATCAAATATGGCATTCTTCGCAGATGAAACAGGGATCAAACTATGTACATTTTAACAATTCTGAAGCGGATGCTCTCATTGAAGAAGCAAGACAGACTTTGGATGAAGAGAAACGCAATGCACTGTATCATCGTTTCCACCGGATTCTTCACGAAGAACAGCCTTATACATTTATCTACACAAGACCGGAACAACGTTTTCTCGACAAAAGATTTGAAAACGTAAAAATTTATAAACTCGGCATCGACCCAATGGAATGGTATGTGCCGAAGGAAAAACAAAGATACAAATAAGTTGATAGTTGTTAGTTGATAGTGAATAGTTGCACGAATGACGACATATATAATACGACGAATACTTTTGATGATACCGACGATACTCGGCATAACCATAATGGTTTTTGCCATCAGCAGAGCTGCGCCGGGCGACCCGGTCAGTCTTTCTATGGGGCCGGGCGGACAAATGGACGCGGCTCGCGCAGCAGATGTTCGTAAAGCCCGAATGGCACTTTACGGCCTTGACAAGCCGATTCATATCCAATACTACACCTGGCTCAAACGTGTCGTCAAACTCGATTTCGGCGATTCAATTAAGCACCATCAGCCGGTAATTAAACTCATCGCCAAACGACTGCCGATTACAATTACGCTGAATGTAATTTCAATTCTGATTATCTACATAATTTCGATTCCGCTGGGCATTTTGACGGCCGTGCGGCAAGGCAAATTCACAGACAAGGTAAGCTCCATAATTTTATTTATGCTCTGGTCGCTGCCGAGTATGTGGGTCGGACAAATGCTAATCGGATATTTCTGCGGGCCGACGTTCAAGAACTGGTTTCCGCCTGCGGGCTTGAGCAGTAACTTCGCCGAGTCGCTTCCGTTCTTTCCATGGCTTGCCGACAGGCTTTGGCATTTGGCGCTGCCGGTGCTTTGCTTGAGCTACGGCGGATTCGCGTATCTGACAAAACAGGTGCGGGCTGGAATGCTCGACAATCTGCGCAGCGATTATATCCGAACCGCACGCGCCAAAGGACTTGGCAACTGGACGGTTATCTTCCGCCATGCTTTCCGCAACAGTATTATTCCTGTCATTACAATTATGGCGACACTGCTGCCTGCGATGATTGGCGGCTCGGTTATTATCGAAAGTATTTTCAGTATTCCCGGTATGGGAAGACTCGCGTTCGAGGCTATTACCACTCGCGATTATAACGTCGTGATGGCTGTAGCGACAATCGCGGGCTTCCTCGACCTTGTCGGCCTGCTGCTTGCCGATATCGCGTACGCTATCGCAGACCCACGAATCAGTTTTGAGCGGATGGATTAAATTAACCACGAATGAACACGAATATACACAACTTAAAAAATGAATGGGGTACTTCTTACGGACAGCTTGTCTGGCAGCAGTTTACTAAATACCGCGCAAATATGATTTGTATGTGGTTTCTGGTTATGCTGTTTACAATCGCGGTTCTCGCTCCGTTTATCGCCAACGATAAGCCTTTGGTAATTCACATCGACGGGAAAGTGCAGTTCCCGCTTTTCGCAACGCTGACAGCAAACGATTATTCGGTATTTCTTACAGCCATTATCGCTATCACATTGGTTCTGCTGATTAAACGCAACAGCAGAAAGGTTGACCCTTTTATGCGGGCGTCTGTTTTGTCGCAGCAGGTTTTTGTCTGCGTATCAATATTGATTTTCGGCATCGCCTCGCTGCAATATTTTCTTCCGCGTAAACTCGATGCGACGGATTACAAACAAATGCTCGAAAGCGGAAAGGCATCAAACGCTGTTTTCCCCATCGTTCCTTATGGCTATGCACGAACGGATATCAAATTAAGCCAGCTGCCGCCGACCAAAGAACACTGGCTCGGCACTGATGATGTCGGCTCGGACGTTTTGTGCAGACTGATTCACGGCACAAGAGTTTCACTTTCGGTTGGCTTTGTCGCGGTCGGCATATCGAGTGTTATCGGCATTGCTTTCGGCGCTTTAATGGGCTACTTCGGCGGCAAAGTCGATTTCCTCGGAATGAGACTGCTGGAGATTATGATGTCTGTGCCGACGTTCTTTTTGATTATTACGATTGTCGCGTTTTTTCCGCGAAGCCTTTTCAATATTATGGTAATCATAGGCCTGACAAGCTGGACCAGCGACGCAAGATTCGTCCGCGCCGAATTCTTCAAGCTGCGCAATCAGGATTTTGTGCAGGCGGCGATTTCACTCGGTTTGCCTTTGCGGAGCATTCTGTTCAGGCACATGCTGCCAAACGGTATCGCGCCGGTTCTTGTAAATCTGACTTTCGGTATCGCAGGCGCGATATTCATCGAAGCAGCGTTGAGCTTTTTGGGATTCGGTGTTGCCCCGCCTACACCGAGCTGGGGACAAATGTTGAGTACAGGCTTGAGCACTTCCGGCCAGTTCCTTTGGTGGCTGTCATTGTTTCCCGGCCTGGCTATATTTTTTACTATTACCGCTTACAACCTGCTCGGCGAAGGACTGCGCGACGCAATCGACCCGAAATTGAGAAAGGCAGTATGACAGGCAGCGAAACACTATTATCCGTACAGAATCTTTCAACGTGGTTCGAGACTGAACTTGGCACGGCAAAGTCTGTGCAGAATGTTTCATTCGATATTGCAAAGGGCAAAACTCTCGCGCTTGTCGGCGAAAGCGGATGCGGCAAAAGTGTTACATCCCTTTCAATTATGAGACTGATTCCGACGCCGCCGGGCAGAATCGTATCGGGCAAAATACTTTTTGACGGCCAGAACATTCTCGATTTTTCCGAAAAGCAAATGCGAAAAATCCGCGGCAACAAAATCGGTATGATTTTCCAGGAGCCGATGACAAGCCTTAATCCGGTTTATACTATCGGTCAGCAGATTATCGAAACGATTACGCTGCACCAGAACAAAAGCGAACAGCAGGCATGGGCAATGGCCGAAGAAATGCTCACGAAGGTTCATATTCCCGAACCTGCCCGCAGAATGTATGAATATCCGCATTTGCTATCGGGCGGTATGCGGCAGCGTGTGATGATTGCGATGGCGATTTCGTGCAAGCCTGCGCTTTTGATTGCAGATGAACCAACAACTGCGCTGGACGTTACAATCCAGGCACAGATACTGGATTTACTCGACGAACTTCAGCACAGCGAAAATATGAGTATTCTGCTGATTACGCACGACCTTGGCGTTGTGGCGCAAAGAAGTGATGACGTCGCGGTGATGTACGCTTCGCGAATCGTCGAGAAAAGCTCTTGCAAGGAACTTTTCAATAATCCGCTGCATCCGTATACGCAGGGACTTCTGAACTCGCTTCCGCAACTCGGCACAAAAAAGAAAAGACTGAATACAATAGCCGGCAATGTACCTGAACCAATGAGTTTCCCCACCGGCTGCAAATTTCATCCCCGCTGCCCTATCGGATGCAACGATAAAAAATGCCAGACCGTCGAGCCGGAGTTAAAAGAAGTTTCTAATGGTCATTTTGCTGCATGTTGGCACGCACCGGGATACGAAAAATAATATGAGCGATAATATTTTAAAAGTTGAAAATTTAAAGACGTGGTTCGCCATCAAAAAAGGCTTGCTGCGCAGAACGGCCGGTTATGTACGGGCGGTTGACGATGTCAGCTTTGAAGTTCCCACCGGCAAAACATTCGGCCTTGTCGGCGAAAGCGGCTCCGGCAAAACTACCACCGCAAGAACTATCGCGAGACTGATTCCCGCAACAAGCGGCAATGTGATTTTCGAAGGCAAAAGCATTCTGAATCTTCACCAGTCACAACTGCGGAGTATTCGCAAGGATATTTCTTATGTTTTTCAGGACCCGTACAGTTCACTGAATCCGAGAATGACTGTCGGCTCGATTTTGGGCGAGCCTTTGCGTGTTCATAAAATCGCAAAAGGTTCGGAACTAATCGACAGGATTTCAACGCTGCTGAAAAAAGTAGGTTTGCAGTCGAGTCATATCAACCGCTATCCGCATGAATTTTCCGGCGGTCAACGGCAGCGAATCGGCATCGCGCGTGCGCTTGCGCTTGAGCCGAAACTTGTAATTTGCGACGAGCCGGTAAGTGCACTTGACGTTTCAATTCAATCGCAAATTCTAAATCTGCTAAAGGATTTGCAGGAGCAATTCAACTTAACATATCTTTTTATCGCGCACGATTTGTCGGTTGTGCAATTTATCAGCGATATGGTTGCGGTAATGTATCTCGGCAAAATTGTCGAAATCGCACCATCGACGGCGTTGTACGAAAAGCCGTTGCATCCATATACAAAATTGTTGCTTAACGCGATTCCGATGCCTGTTCCGGAGCGAAAGAAACACACCGGCCAGATGATTGCCGGCGGCGAAAACTGCCCGAATGGCTGTCCATTTGCACCCAGATGCCCCCTTGCCGACGCCGGCTGCCGACAATCGGCGCCACCGCTCAAAGAGGTCGAAACCGGTCATAGTGCAGCTTGTTTCAAAGTTTGACATTGAATATTGACAGTTTTGACGCATTATGATACCATACATCCGTAAGTGCTGAATAATTAGACGTTTAAAGCATACTATTTTAGCGGATGATTTGCGCAGGGTACAGATATGGAAAATAATATTCGCTGGCAGCAGAGATTTGATAATTTTGAAAAGGCTTTTGCTTTGTTAAAGGGAGCTTTTGAGAAAGATGCTGCGGCGATGTCTGATCTCGAAAAAGAAGGTGTTATTCAGCGGTTTGAATATACTTTTGAGTTGGCGTGGAAAACTCTCAAGGATTATCTCATTTTCAATGGTGTGTCTTTTGACCAGATCACACCAAAAAGCGTAATAAAACAGGCGTTTGCCGCGAAAATTATCGCAGACGGCCAGTTATGGATTGATATGCTCGAACAGCGAAATTTGATGTCCCACACATACAGCAATGAATCCTTTGAGAGTATTTTTGACAATATCGCAAAGCCTTATCTTAATGAATTGGAACAGTTATATAAATGGCTGAAGAAGCAAAAATAAAAAAATTCGGACTTGCACCAAAGGCCGCAGACCTTATTAGCGATGTGTTCCACCGTCATCCGGAAATATCCAAAGTTATGGTGTTCGGCTCAAGAGCAATGGAACGGTTTCAGGACTATTCGGACGTCGATCTGGCAATATGGGGAGAGGTAAATTTAAACGTCATCGGACGCATTATGCGTGAACTTGACGAACTGCCTTTGCCGTATAGTTTTGACGTAAAGGCTTATGAAATGATTAATTACGCTCCTCTAAAGCATCATATCGATAAATTTGGGAAAATACTATATTCCGCGTAGGATGCAAAACTTGCTCGACTTTTCCGCCGATATTGGTATAATTAGAACAGCTTCGGTCGAAAGACCGAATCATCCATTTTGATTTTTAATTTTTGAATTTTTAGTTCAGTTATATGACCGACTATAATATCACAAAAATAACGACTGACAACGCTATAACGACACTTTCTTTCAACGTCGCAAGTTTGGCGGCAGGCATCGATATGGATGCCGTGGCCAGGCAAATTTCGGACTTTATCGCCAAACAGAAACCCCAAAATCTGATTGTCGATTTCGCCGGCGTAAAATTCTTCTCATCGCAAACACTCGGTGTTCTTATCGACGCAAGAAAAAAAATGGCCGCAATGAAAGCGAATATGGTTATCAGCGGAATTAACCCGCAGCTATATC
Source organism: Planctomycetaceae bacterium (assembly GCA_021371795.1). Classification (NCBI taxonomy): domain Bacteria; kingdom Pseudomonadati; phylum Planctomycetota; class Planctomycetia; order Planctomycetales; family Planctomycetaceae; species Planctomycetaceae bacterium. The sequence goes on from JAJFVK010000021.1 coordinate 23,584, forward strand.
GCGTTTTTAAAATTACCAACCTTGATAAATTGTTCGTCTTTTATCCGGATGCGCAAAGCGCGATCAGCGAACTGGGAAAAAGTCAAAAAAACTAAACGTTCCATGTCGAAATTTTGAAAGGAGAACGTATGGAAATGCTAAAACAATTCTCAATTTTTATGGTAAACAAGCCCGGCATTCTGTCTCGAATCCTCGATGAATTCACCAAATCAAAAATCAATATTAGCGCTCTTACAGTTATGGATTCTGTGGAGCACGGCGTTCTGCGGGTTGTTCCGGAAGACGCCGACAAATTGCGCAACGCGCTGAATAAGACTAACATTCAGTTCAATGAAACCGAAGTGCTTTGCGTAACACTGCCGAATAAATCCGGCGCATTTGCGTCTATAACCGACAAGCTCGCCAAAGCACATATCAATATCGCGTACGCTTATGTAACTTCAGGTGCTAAAGGCGGAAAGACAACTGCGGTGATGAAAGTCGCCGATGTCAAAAAGGCAATGAAAGTCCTGCAAAACACCGGCACTCCTTCGGACAGCAGAAGATATGCCGAACGCAGAACCAAGGCCGCTCGCAAAGGCTGACGCCAATAGTTTTGAGTCTTGAGTTTTTAGTTTCGAGTTACAGACTAAAAAAAATATCAAAATATTTCTTGACATTTTTCTATGGAAAATATATTTATGATTTCTCGTTTAGAAATTTAATGGAAATTTTAATGTTCGAGTCTACGACAAATTGGTTTAAACATCTTTCAACCGCTACAACGGGCAGGAAGATGGTCTGCGTTTATGCCATTATGCCGGTGATTAAGGAGAATAATCCCTAAAAGACTTTGAACATATATTATGATTTTAAAAAGCCTTGCAGGGAACAAACCTTGCAAGGCTTTTTTATTTGTCCAAATAAGGAAATTTAAAATGAAAAAGCATCAAAACTGGTATGAAGACAAAAATCTGTGGAAAAATCTCGAAACAACGCTGTTCAATCCGAGACGTATCGCGGCGGCTAAAGATGAAATGAAGCAGGTTATTAAACTTTCGAGAATGCGCAAAGGCGCACGAGTCCTTGATTTGTGCTGCGGAGTCGGCAGACATTCGCTGGAGTTGTCACGCAGAGGCTTTAAAGTTGTCGGCGTTGACCTGACAGAACAATACGTCAATACGGCACACAAAGCAGCCCGCGCGGAAGGTCTGAACGTACAGTTTATTCGTGATGATATGAGACGATTCTGCCAGCTCGATTATTTCGATGCGGTAATCAATATGTACACGGCGTTCGGTTATTTCGAGAGCCCTGCCGACGACAGGCGAGTTATAAGTAATATTTATTATTCGCTGCGCAAAGGCGGGACGCTGATTATGGAAACAATGTCGAAAGAGATTCTGGCACGCATATATCAGCCGCGACTGTGGTCTGAAGAAAACGGCGTTATCTGTTTGCAGGAACATAAAGTTTCGCAAAACTGGTCGTGGGTCGAGAATAAATGGCTGCTGCTTAAAGGCAGGAAACGATATGAAATCCGGTTCGGTCATCGGCTTTATTCGGCGGCGGAATTGACCACCCTGCTCAAAGACTGCGGCTTTAGTTCGGTAAAAATATTCGGCGATTGGGATTGTAACGATTATGACCATAACGCAAAAAGATTAATTGCGGTAGCAAAAAAATAAGAAAGGAATATACAATGAAACAGTGGTATGAAACTTTGTATGAGAATAACGCGAAAAAATATGACTCTGAACGTTTTGTACAGGGAACAGTTGGCGAAGTTGATTTTATTGAAAGGGAGTTGAGTTTTGATAAGACAAAAACAATTTTGGACGTCGGCTGCGGCACCGGCAGGCATTCCATTGAATTAGCCAAAAGGGGCTATAAAGTTACAGGTATCGATTTGTCAAAAGCACAGATTGAAAGAGCAAGGCAGAAAGCCAAAGAGGCAAACGTGCAAATTGACTTCATACAAAAGGATGCGCGTAAATTACAGTTCAAAGAATGCTTTGACGCGGCAATTTTGATTTGCGAAGGCAGTTTCGCATTAATGGAAACAGATGAAATGAATTTTAAGATTCTTCAAAATGTCTCAAAGGCTTTAAAGGAAGATGGCAAATTCATTTTAACGACATTAAACGCCTTATTTCCGCTTACGCACGATAAAACCATCGAAGACCCCAATTTTAAACAGATAGATTTTAATATAACGACTTTGAGAGAAACAGTTATTCTGAAATTTAAAGATGATTCTGAAAAAGAAAACCAGATTACATGCAACATACGGTATTACTGCCCTTCTGAAATTACATGGTATTTGAAGTCATTGAAATTCAAAGACATAGGAATGTTCGGCTGTAAACTCGGAGCATTCAACAGAAAAGACAAACTGTCAAAAGATGATTATGAAATACTGGTTGTAGCTCAAAAGTAACTTAAGGATTACAAAATGAGTATTATCACATTTTTAATGATAAAAAGCGTAAGGGATAAAGAGCAAAGCGACGACGAGCCTGACAAACGGCAAAAACTAAGAAGCGGTCTGCTAAGAAAAATTGCAGGGAAAACCGCAAAATCGCTGCTTAGGTTAAATAATAAGAAAACAACTAAACAATAAGAATACAGGAATACACAAAAATGGCTAAAATACCTGAATGGCAATACGATGAATTTAAACACTGCGGCGTTGACTTTTCCAATCCGGATGAGGTCGAAAGCTACCAGAAGACTCATCAGCGAATGAGAGACTTTAAACACGAAACGCAGGAAATGATAAAGTTTATTGGGATAAGCGATAAAGATACCGTTATTGATTTCGGATGCGGGACGGGAGCGTTTGTTCTTAATGCCGCCGATATGTGCGGAAAGATTTATGCGGTTGATGTTTCGAAAGCAATGCTCGGCTTTTGCAAAAATAAATGCAAAGAGGCTAAAATATCGAATGTAAAATTCAAACACGCAGGCTTTCTGACTTACGAACATAAGGCAAAGTCCGCTGATGTGATTATTACTAAATTAGCATTGCATCATCTGCCGGACTTCTGGAAACTGGTCGCGTTAAGGCGAATGGCAACGATGCTAAAAAAAGGCGGCAAACTTTATCTTTGCGACATCGTGTATTCATTCAAAATAAAAGATTATAAGAAATCTATTGAAAAATGGAGAAACGTAACGGCTAAGAAAAACGCCATGGATTTTAAACGTAGAATCGAAATACATATCGGGCAGGAATTCAGTACGACCGATTGGATAATGGAAGGCCTGCTCAAACAGGCAGGTTTTAAAATCTTAAAAACTGAGTATAAAGACGGTTTCTTCGCAACATATTTATGCAGCAAACGTAACTAAATTATTCGACAGTAACGCTTTTTGCAAGATTTCTTGGTTTATCGACATCATGGCCGCGAAGCACTGCAGCGTGATACGCAAGAATCTGCAATGGTACAACCGTAACCATCGGCTGAAGTTCTTCGGCAACTTCAGGAACCTGAATCAGAAAATCTGCGTACTGCTTAATGTGGTCGTCGCCCTGATTTGCGACAACAATCGTTCTGCCGCCGCGGGCACGAACTTCTTCGATGTTGCCGATGACTTTTTCATACTGCGAACATTTGGTCGCGATAAATACCGCAGGCATACCTTTGTTGATAAGTGCAATCGGCCCGTGCTTCATTTCCGCTGCCGGCAGGCCTTCGGCGTGAATATAACTAATCTCTTTTAGTTTAAGCGCACCTTCCAAAGCGACCGGATAATTAAATCCGCGGCCCAAAAAGAGCCAATTCTCCCTGTCGCACGTCGCTTCGGCAATTTTTTTAATATGTTCTGACAATGAAAGAACCTGTTCGATTTTAGATGGAATTTTTGAAAGCTCGTCAATGTAAAATCTCGACTGTTCGCTGCTCAAATGTCTGCGTCTGCCAAGTTCAATCGCCAACATCGCAAGAACGGCAACCTGCGCGGTGAAAGCCTTCGTACTGGCGACGCCGATTTCCGGGCCTACTCTCAAATACACGCCGGTATCAGTTGTCCGCGCTATCGTTGAACCTACCACATTAACAATGCCTAACGTTACAGCGCCACGCTCCTTTGCCTGTTCCACCGCGGCAAGAGTATCGGCTGTTTCGCCGGACTGGCTGATAGCGATTACAATCGTACCATCTTCGATAATTGGATTGCGATATCTGAACTCACTTGCATATTGAGTTTCGGTATTGATTCTGGCCAACTGCTCAATTAAAAACTCGCCAATCAGACCCGCGTGCCAGGCGGTTCCGCAGGCGTTAATAACAATTCTCTTTGCTCTGGTAATTTCACGCCAGTATTTGCTGATACCGCCCAGGACTATTCGGCCATCCCGCAAATCCAATCTGCCGCCAAGGCAAGTGGCCAATGATTTTGGCTGCTCACAAATTTCCTTGAGCATATAGTGCTTGAAGCCGTCCAGTTCAATCGCGTCGAGTGAAAACTCAAGCTGCTTCATTTCTTTGTGTATCTCAACGTTGTCAATTGTTTTGGTATGAAAACCTTTGTGCGTTATCGTAACCATTTCATTGTCGGCAAGATATATAACCTGCGTTGTATGCTGGACTATTGCCGAAGCATCTGAAGCGATAATATATTCGTTCTTGCCCAAACCCAAAATCAGCGGACTGCCCTTTTTAGCTCCGATAAGCATATCAGGAAAATCAGTGCAAACTATTGCCAGACCATAAGTTCCGACCAATTCATTCAACGCGTGCTGAACAGCCCATTCAAAGCGATTCTGCCCTTCTTGCGGGCACTCCTGACTGTCAGTGTTAGCATACAGATAACCGATTAAATTTGCTATAACTTCAGTGTCTGTCTCGCTTTGAAATTTGCAGCCCTTGCTGATTAAAAATGTTTTTAGCGCGCTGTAATTTTCAATAATTCCATTATGAGCCAGCGCGATTTTGCCTGTGTAGTCCAAATGAGGATGGGCATTTATGGTGTTTGGCTCGCCGTGGGTCGCCCAACGTGTATGGCCGATGCCCAAAACTTCGGCGGTGTTCGGCTCGCGCAGCAGAGATTCAAGAACGCTGATTCGGCCGCTCGACTTGATTACTCTAATAGCATTACCGTTGATAAGGCCGACACCTGATGAGTCGTAACCCCTGTATTCTAAACGCTTTAGACCCTCAATCAAAATCGGTTGAGCAGGTTTGCTGCCCAAATATGCTACAATGCCGCACATAATGTTTATCCTAAAAAAACAATCAAAAATTCGTAAATCATTATATCGGCTAATATCAATTTGTAAATAATCAAAGTCCCTATTGCAAATTGGACTTAAATATAGTAGTATCCAATGTCTACCGGGGTGTAGCTCAGCTTGGCTAGAGCGTCTGGTTTGGGACCAGAAGGCCGTAGGTTCGAATCCTATCACCCCGATTTTGAGCAAAGCTCAAAGTCAGAGCAGTAGAAGAGAGATAGTAGAAAATAGAACAATTCACCTACTCCGCAGACAATTATGATGGTTGGGTTACTTAATATCTCTACTGCGGTCAACCGTTGTCGCCGGCTTTGTAAATATCAAGTCCTTTGATATACGGATAGGCAAATTCGCGCAAAAAGACGCACAAAAGTCAAAAATGTGCAAAAAACAGGATAAAAATATTATATCCTATTGACAAATAATGGAATGTGGATAATATCATATTCTATATATTTAATTCGTTCATTGGAGAAAGTGATGGGTATGGAAATGAAGAAGATTTTCCTATTATCAACAGCGGTTGTAATATTACAGTTTTGTTTAAGCTCTTATGCGGAAACGTACAGCGGCGGAAGCGGAACAAGCACATCACCCTACTTAATCGCAACAGCAGCAGACATCAACACACTCGGCTCAACTTCGGCAGACTGGAACAAATGCTTCAAAATGATCGCCGATATCAATATGGCAAGTTTTACCGGTACGCAATATAAAATTATTGGCAACGGCTCAACAGCATTCACCGGCGTATTCGACGGCAACGGTCATAAAATTTATAAACTGAATTTCATTATTTCAACCACTTCTTATGCTGGTTTCTTTGGAAATGCCCACAATGCAACAATTAAAAATTTGGGTATAGAAGACGTTAACTTATCAATGTTATCAGTAAACTATTCTGGCGGTTTAATAGGGCGGGTGTCATCGTGTACCATTTCAGATTGTTATATTACAGGTAAAATTACAGCCGATTTCATCGGCGGTTTGGTAGGATATCAAAGCAACCGTACCATCATAAAAAATTGCCATAGCACACTTGACATCACTTGTTTTATGGGAGCTGGCGGATTAGTTGGTGGACAGGAAGGAAACATATATGATTCCTATAGCACAGGTACCATTAGTTGCAGTTCTGGTTCCTCTTCAAATGTAGTGGGTGGGCTTGTTGGTGCACAAAATATTAATACAGAGACAAAAAATTGTTATAGCACAGTCAACATTTCTTCGAATGTAAGAGCTGGCGGTTTAGTTGGCAGATGCGATGGAAGCCTTATAACAAACTGTTATGCGGCAGGCTCTATTAATGGTTATTGTGCAGGTGGACTAGTTGGTTATTTTAGAGGTACCATTAAAAATTGCTATTCAACTGGCGCAGTTAATGGCACATATATGTTTGGAGGATTAATTGGCTACACATATAATTCCGGAGTCACCTTCCAAAATTGTTTTTGGGATACCGAAACTTCTTTATGCAGCAATGGTGTTGGAACAGGTTCGTCGGTCGGTATTACAGGCAAAACAACGGCGGAAATGAAAATGCTGGCAACGTATGCAAACGCAGGCTGGAGTATAGGTGATATTTACGGAGACGATTCAGTCGTCTGGCTTATGATGCCTGACGGACAGGATTATCCAACATTTCAGTACTTTTATTGGTTTGAACGCTTTGCAGCAACACCTCCGCTATCCGGCAGCGGAACAGAGGATGACCCATATCAGATAAATTCCGCGGAAGATTTTAACGCATTGGGCAATTCTTGCATTGCGTGGGACAAATACATAGTTTTAACGGCTGATATTAATATGGCAGGCTATCCGGTTGTGCCTATCGGTAACGCTTACTACAAATTTATCGGCGATTTCAATGGTCAGGGCTTTATCATTCGCAACGTAACGATGGATATGCCGAACAAAAATTATGTCGGCCTGTTCGGACGTGTCTGCAACGACGCTGTTATTGCCAATTTAGGCGTTGAAGATGTAAATATTGCCGGTAAAAAACTCGTCGGCGGTTTAGCGGGATTCAACAGCGGCGGAACAATTTCAAATTGCTATGTAACAGGTTGCGTAAAGCCGAACTCGTCGGCTTTCGCAGGAGGCCTTATAGGCTTCAGCGGACGCGGTACAATTACAGACTGCAATGCAGATGTCGATATAATAGGTTCAGGCCAGAACATCGGAGGTCTTGTAGGATGCAATGCGAAAAGAAATACTGTTTTCAACTGCTTCGCAACCGGCACAATTACAGATGCAAACGCAAAAAGATTTGGTTCTTCGGCAGGCGGACTTGTCGGCAATAACTCCGGCAAAATTCAGCAGTGTTACGCTGATTGCGACATTACAGCAAATCTCAATTCATCTTCCGAACACTTCAACATCGGCGGTTTAGCAGGCGATAATACTTACGGCCTGATTTCCCACTGTTACGCAAACGGCAATGTTAATTTTGTTACATCAGCTCCGTCAACTGCATTAATCAATACCGGCGGAGTGTTGGGATCCAATGTTTATAGCGATGTCAACGATTGCTATTCGACAGGTCAGATTACTTTTAATTGCGGCACTGAAACGCAATATATTGTCGGCGGCGTTGTCGGGTGGAATCTTGGCAGAACAATCAATCGCTGCTATTCAACTTGCGCAATTGGTTCCGGTTCATCGCCCGAAGCAGACTACGGTGTCGGCGGAGTCGCAGGCCTCGATTCTAACAGCGTTATACAGGGATGCTTCTGGGATATCCAGACAAGCGGCAAAACTATAAGCGGCGGCGGCAAAGGTTTGACAACCGAGCAAATGAAAACAATGCTGCTTTATCAAAACGCCGGCTGGACAGGCAACGGCTGGGTCATGAACGACGGTATGGATTATCCGCGATTAGCCTGGGAGAACACCGGCGGCGTTGCGATTCCTGCAGAACAACTGCCACCTTTGACAGGAAGCGGAACAATAGAAGACCCATATCAGATATGGACAGCGGCTGATTTTGCGTATTTGAGCTGGTACAAATCTATTATCGATAAACATTTCATATTGATGGCCGACCTCGATTTGCAAAATGTCAGAATTCATCCGATTAGCGAGTTTGGGCCGTTTACAGGTACATTCAACGGCAACGGACATAAAATTAAAAATGTCTCTATCTATGAACCGGCCGCCTCTTATACAGGTTTGTTCGGTCGTGTAGGTACAGGTGCAGTTATAAAAAATCTCGACATCAAAAACGCCAACATTGTCGGCGGCGATTATACAGGCGGATTGATAGGCAAAAATGACGGCGGAACTATCAGCAAATGCGGCACCACGGGCACCGTCGATGGTTTCACTTGTGTCGGTGGGTTAATTGGCAAAAATACCGGAACGATTGACTGGTGCTATTCAACGGCTGATACTACCGCGTGGGAAGATATGACTTCCTGTGTCGGCGGCCTGATTGGACGGTCGAGTAATAACATTACCTATAGTTATGCAACCGGCGATGTAACATGCCGTTATTCTTCAAATTCTTATATCGGTGGTCTGGTCGGACGTGTTTATTCCGTCTCAACAATACAAAAATGCTATTCTGTTGGCTATATATCGGCCACTGGAAAAAATATAAAAAAAGGCGGCCTTCTCGGCGATTTATATCCAGTCAGTATTATCCCCCCGTATAATCCTGTTAATATTACTGTTACATCCTGTTATTGGGATATACAAACCAGCGGAATGACAACAAGTGCCGGCGGAACAGGTGCTAAGGGTAGAACCACTGCACAAATGCAAATCCCAAACTCAAGCACCTTTACAAATTGGAGCATCGGAGATTCTAAATGGTATGGTGCATATATAGCATATCCTGCTCATTATCCGTGCCTGTCATGGCAGCTTGATATACCTGCTCCCGATGTGATCGCAATGCCGCAGGCGGATGCCAATAACGCCATCATTGCCGCCGGTTTTACAGTTGGAACAATAACTAAAGCCTATAGCGATTCGATTCCGGTTGGTTGTGTTGCAAACCAAAATCCTGCCCCAGGAGAAAAAGTAATAACAGGCGTACCAATTAATATTGTAATAAGTTCAAATATTAGCGAAGATGGGACTGTGATAACACCAGTTCTGATTTCCGATGTCAATGGTTTATTAGCAATGGCCGCTGCGCCGGCAGAATACAATAAATACTTTATCCTCACGGCTGATATTAATATGGCCGGTCGGACTTTTTACGGTGCAGTTATTGCCGCCGATACTGACGCAAATAGTACTTTTCACGGCACCCCCTTTACTGGTATATTTGACGGCAAAGGTCATAAAATTAAAAATCTTAGGATATCTTTTTCAAGCAAAAGCTATATTGGTTTATTTGGCCGACTAAATGGCGGAACGGTTAAAAACCTTGGTCTTGAAGATTTGTGGATCAACGGTTCTACAAATTCTTTTTATATCGGCGGTCTTGTTGGATATAATTATGGCGGAAGCATTAATAATTGTTACTCAACTGGTCATGTCTACGCTTCTCAATCTCCTTATACAGGCGGACTTGCGGGAGTAAACCTTAGTGATATCAGCAATTCCTATTCAAAATGTTATATCACTTTGTCGCCTTATTCCGGCGGTTTGGTTGGATACAACACCAACACAGGCAATATTAGAAATTGCTATTCAACAGGCGTCGTCAGCAATTATCCCCCTACTATCGGCGGTTTGGCAGGATACAATAGTGGCAATATTTCCGACTGCTTCTGGGATGTCAACTCTTCCGGAGTAACAACAAGCAACGGCGGGACAGGAAAAACAACAACTGAAATGAAAACTCTTTCCACTTTCACAAATGCTGGCTGGGATTTCAATACCCCTGTCTGGAAAATTTGCGATGGAACAAATTACCCAAAACTTGCGTGGCAAAGACCTTTAGCCGGCGACTTCGTCTGTCCTGACGGAGTTGATATGTACGACCTGACTGTTCTGGCTGGTCAGTGGCTTTACGAAAATTCCGCTTCAGATATTAATGGAGACAGCATTGTGAATATGCGTGATTTCGCGAAATTCGCGGAAAACTGGATGAACGAATAAATTAAAATTTCCGGCTGTCATACGCCCAATGTAAAAGCGCCTGCCGCTGTCTTGGCCGGCATTTGCAATCGCCCTTCTTACAATTCAATTTTATCTGCGCGATATGTCTGCGAATCGCTTTCCATCTTTTTATCTGTCTGCGGTCTTCATCGCCGAGTCGTCGCCCCATATAATATCTGCAATACCACTGAAACCAGCCGCGCGGGTCGTCAGCATATATCCAGCCCTTTTCTCGCCAAACAGATAACGGCTGACTTGCGTCAACGCCGAAGAAATTCAATTTCGGATTGCGCTTTTCAGGACTAAATTTTGCTTTGGCAAACCAATCATCAGGAAATTCGTCGCGACAATCTGTCATATACTTGCCTGCAAAAACGCCAAGACGAAGCATTTCCTTCGGCGTCAATTGCGGATGAAAATCTGTATCGAAATTCCGCCCCATCGGCTCGGCAAGCTCGTAACGACAATTCCTCTCCATCTTATCGTTCACAATAACGGTTATCTTTTTTGCTCGTGGCATAGTGAAAGTAAACTTCACAGCCTATGGTAATTCACAACAACAATATTGTCAAGAATTGACAATTCGTTTGTTGGAAATTGGAGTATTTGGAATTTAGAAACTCAATCGAAAGTTTGAAATAAAAAAACGCACGTTTTGGAAACACCGATTTTTCATTTCTACGTTTTTTGGCAATTTTACTGCTGTTTACTATTGTTTTACTTAATTCCAGTGCATTCTACCGTCATTTTGTGATTTTTTTTGTTTGCGAAACTTGCATCTTGCGCGATTTTGCGACAAAAACGCGCACGTTCTATTGGCTACCGGCTACTGACTACTACATATAGTGTATGTGAAATTTTGCGCACGCGAAAACCTGCGCCGATTTTGCGATTTTTCGAAAATTTTGATTTTTTAGAAGGATTTTGATGTGTTTTTTGGCATTTTGCCGAATACGTGCGCATTTTAAACAGTGTTTTTGATGAAAAATTGAAAAACGACAAAAAACGATAATCTGATATATGTCAAATAGTTAGAATGATTTTCGTTGAAAACATGCGCATTCTTACTTTGAGCAAAAACGCTTATAACCCTTTATTTTTCGTTGGTGTGCAGGATACGATAGATGCGCGAAATAACACTGTTTTTAAAATTCGGGGATTACTTCGGGATATAACAAACCTGTCGGCGTGATTCTGAAAATATAAATCAGGCCTTTGCGAAGTTGCGTGTATGTAACAGAACCATAAATCGCTGTAATTCCATACTCGGCCAACTGGTCAGGATTATTAGCCAAATCCCAAATCGCCGACCAGAAAATCTGCCGGTCTTTGAGCGACAGCTCTTTAAAAATTTCATTATATCTCTTTGATGGTGAGCCGAAATCCTCAATTGGAAAGCCTGAATCAGGCGTCATTTTTTCGCCGTAGATTCTCCGCCAAAGGTACAGACTGCGTTTTCTGCCGTCCATTACCATATTGTCGGAAAACTTCACAATCAGCGCGTCAAAATGGACAATATCGCCTTCAATCGTGTATTCCCGTTCAAGAACTTTTTCCAGTTCATTGTCGCGGGCAGTTTCGACAAACCGCAGTGTAGTCTTTAAAATCTTGCCTTTTTCGTCTTTTGTCTGTCCGACAACCTTGGCGTAGCCGATTTTGCTCTCTTCGGTGAGGTTTGTGATGGATTTTTTGAGTGTTTTGTTCTCTGTCAGCAGGTCATTAAGAGCCGTTCCGCCGCGATAAATGCCGATAGCAACCAAATAGATTGCCCCAATTATTATAAGACCAAAGGCAAGAGTCGGCAGCGCGCCTAAAATTTTGAATATTTTCCGTAATACAGCCATATCCCCGCCAATCGTCCTGAAAAAAGATTTCTATTGAATTCTTACAGCTAAATAATACAGTCTATGGGCGGTTTTGTCAAATTTTAACATAGAGCCAAATACGCTTGACAAGCGTTTAAAGAAGTTGATAATGTTACACATACTATACGGATCTTAACAATTTGAAAGGATTTAAGAAATGAAGAAAATAGCGTTGTTACTTATATTTACATCTATAGCCCTTTACCAGACAGGGTGCCAGCAAAAACAGTTGTATGAAGAATACAAGAGCCCCGATGTTTTTGAGCAAATAACTCCCTCGGCACAAACCGAAATCGGCCTGGCTGAATCCGTATCGCAAAAGCGTATGGAATATCGTTCTGAACTCGAAAAAATGAAATCTTATTACGAGCAAAGCGGCAACCAGTTAAAAATTGACTGGGTAGATAGAGAATTGAAATTCATCAACGATGCCCCAAGATACACCTATATTATACAGGCTGAAGTCGCAGGCAGTGACCTTCGCGCAAAAGACCTAATACCTAAAGCCGACGTGATTTACAGAAAAGCAGTCACACGGTATGAAAACGCCTGCATCCTTCCGCTGCCCGGCACGCCAATACTCACAGGCAAGACCCTCATAAGCAGACGAAGAATGCAAATCGCGCTGAACTGGTTCAACGAAGTAATCACCGAGTATCCGACAAGCGATAAAATCGATGATTGTGCATGGTACGCGGCGAAAATTCACGACTTTTTCGGCGATTATTCAATAGCCGTTCTGTATTACAAACGCGCGTTCCAGTGGGACCCGGCAACGCCATATCCGGCAAGATACTGTGCAGCCAAACTGCTGGATTATAAGCTGATGGAAAAAGACCAAGCGGTTGAGCTTTACAGGGAATCGCTTGAAAGAGAAGAGGCTTATCATAATAACAACTCCGCAATCGAACAGCGAGTCAGACAACTGACCAATCCTGTCGGTGAGGGAAATGATATTCAGCTTCAATAAGTTTTAGTCATTATGGTTGACATTGACGCAGGCCTGTACAAAAATACAGGCCTGTTTTTTTAGGTATGTATGCAAACAATCGAAAAGAAAGTTGAAATATTTATCAGGCAAAAGAATCTGATGCCGGCGGACGGTAAGATTCTTTTGGCGGTCTCCGGCGGCGCGGATTCTGTCGCCCTGCTCTGCATACTTCATAAACTATTTCCCGGCAATCTGCATATCGCTCACATCAACCACCAACTTCGCGGAACAGACAGTTTAAACGATGAATATTATGTTCGGCAGCTTGCTGAAAAATATAAACTGCCTGTTACAACAAAACTTGTCGATGTAAATACATTCGCAAAAAAACAAAAACTTTCCATCGAAACCGCGGCGCGTCAGCTTAGGCTCGAAGCACTGACTAAAATCGCAGACAAACACAACTGCACCGCAATCGCAACGGCTCATCATAAAAACGACAACGTAGAAACCGTGATTCAGCGAATACTGCGGGGAACAGGTTATAAGGGGCTTGCGGGCATAAGGGCGAAAACCGTATTTAACGAAAAAACTTTTGTCAGGCCCCTGCTTTGTCTGTCGAGAGATGAAATTGAAAAATATCTTAAAACGCAAAACATCTTGTGGCAGAACGATTATACAAACACTGATACCAGATTCACACGAAACCGTATAAGGCACAAACTTCTGCCCTATTTAATGGAAGAAAGTCCCGGTATCGTCGAAACACTAAATGACCTCGCTGACAAATGTGAGCGACTGAATAGTAATATTAAAAATCTCTGCGAAGCTGCCGCGGTTGATTGTTTTATTGCGCAGAACAAAAAACAAATCACTATTGATATATTAAAATTTACAAATCTGCCAAAACCTGTGCAGGTGGAACTGATACAAAAAGCACTGACGCAGATTAAGTGCGGCCTGCAAAAATATACTTTCGAACATTATAAAAAAATAATCGATTTCATTAGTTCCGCAAAAGCAGGAAAAAATCTTGCGATTCCGGGAAAAATTAACATCACGAAAGGTTATGACAAATTTTTCATCGGAACATCAAAAATTAAGGATGATGAAGTTGGGTCTGTAACTTTAAATTTGCCGGGCAAAACAGTTTTTGAAAATTATATAATTGAGACGGAAATTCTGAAAAACACAGGTATCAAAAATATCAAAAACAGTAACAACCTTGTCGAATTTTTCAATTTTGAACAAATTACGCCGCCTTTAACCGTGCGTTGCCGCCAAAAAGGCGATAAGTTTAAACCTTTTGGCCAAAACAGCCTGAAAAAAGTCGGCAAATTTCTTACTACCGAGAAAATCGATGTCGAACAGAAAAACAAAACCTTTATCATCTGCGATAATGATTCAATTATCTGGGTTGCGCCGATTCGACGCAGTAATAAAGCGATAATAGACTCAAATGCACTTAAAACCCTCAAAATTACCATCTCATATATACATTAAACATTTTGTTAATTTTTTTGGATTTATATTGACTTTAATACCACAAATTTGGTAAGATGAGCAAGATTATATACTGCTGATTTGCTGTTTCAGTGTTGAAAAGCGGCAAATTGGTTAGGGAGGTCGAGAAAATGGATAGGACGAGAAAACTATATACAGTTGCGCTCTGCATAGCGGCAGTGCTGTTTGCGTGCGCGGGGGTAAACGCCTCGGTTTTGAATGTTTCAGATATTCAAATTTCCAATCCGGGCACATTCTATAGTTACGCATCGGGAACAGGCAGTTTAAGCCTCAATTCATCTATCACAGGTTTGCTTAAACTCACAGGCGAATCATATAATTATTCCTTCACTAATGCTTCAATAAGTATGAGTTCTACTCTTGTTCAGGATACAAGCACCGGCGGCCTGGCAAACGGTCTTTTCAGCGGCGGCCAAACAATAACAATCACAGGGACAATCAAATACACCCCTACCAATACAACTGTATATACCGGAACGATCCTTGCCGCGACAATGTGCATCGATTCAAGTTGCCAATGGATACTGACCGAAAGCACATCCGGCGCAATTAACGGCAATGTAAATTTCATTCCGTTAACAACTGTCGGCCTTGGCAGCGGAATCACTTTCGGCAGTAATGTTCTTAAAATTGGAGATTTCAGAAGCGATTTCGCGTTCAAAGGTTTGCTTACAAATCCGACTAAATTTGCCACGACACAAACATTAAGGGGCGTGGCGAGTACAATCCAGATAACAGCGATACCTGAACCGACATCCATAGCTATATTTGTATTATCTTTAGTAACATTGGGACTTAAAAAAAAGTAAGACAGTGAAAAATAGTATAAGACCGAACAGATAATTATATTTGGGAGTGAACGAAATGAAGAAGTTGATAATGTTGGGCATAGTGCTGCTATTTTCAGCACAGGTGCTTTACGCTGAAACAATCGAAGCGTTAGGCATTGATATTGCGCAGGCTATGGGCGCAAGTTCCGGCTATGATGCAGGCACAGGAACTATAACATGGTCCGGCGGCGCAGCAGGTTGGGTATTAACAGACAACGGCACATTCCATTTCTTTGACAGTGTCGTTAATATCGACATCGCAGCGGCAATCAACGGAGTTACCGATTTGAGCAGCGGCGGCATTGCAAGTGCAAGTTTCAGCGCGGCATTATGGAATATTAACCTGACCATCAGCGGCTACGCAATTCCGGTCGCAAGCATTTCCGGACATCTGTCAAGCAACTACGTTGAAACAGAAGTCGATACCGATATGCTTGAAGGACGCGCGATTGTAGTTGTTGATTCAGCGACATTTAACGATGCGTATTGGACGGCTGTTTTAGGCCAGCCAATTACGTGGAATGGCGTCGGCGACCTTGCGGGCATTATCGCAAACACAGCCCTGCCGGATGGAACAAATTATCAAAGCTACGCACAGAGCTACACATCGGATAACCTGATTGTAACACTTTATGCGGATGAAAATCAGGTTCCTGAACCGGCGACAATCGCAATTCTCGCACTTGGCGCTTTGGGAATGATTAGCAGAAGAAAATAGTAAATGCTGCAATGTGTAAAGCAGCTTTGTTTAGTATATTTTGAGAATGGGAAAACGAGAAAATGAAGAATGTAGTATTGTTGTGTGGATTATTGGGAATCTTGGCACTGCCAATGATAGCGGATGCCTGCATGGTACAGTATTCTGTTACTGTTACAGCCAGCTTTGACGGTAAGTCATTTACAGAGACCTTCAGCGGTCAGGGCAAAACTGATGCGGCCGGTTACCTGGAATGCACTCTTGTCGATAAATTGCTTACTATGGGCGATGACGGTGCAGAAATCGAAAAACTTGTGTTGAAAATGAATGCTGACCCGGAAGTCGGCGTTGAGTTCGGCGTTCGCGCAGGTTCTTCTGCGACAACATACAGCGTTTTGTCTGATGTTGTAACATTTGACACGCTGGTAAATCCGACGGCTTACGCATCAGCAGGTGTTTCGCTGACAGACAGAAACAGCAATGGCGCACAAATTACAGGATTGTTCAGCGGCGGCAAAGTTCATCAGGCAAGATATAATAGTTCGTCGGTATATGCCAATCTGGTAAACGGCTTCAGCGTTGCAAACGGCGGCTCATCAGGTGGTTACGAAGATGTCGGCACTGACGTGATCAGCGGTTCTGTTTCGAGCATCGAATCGGAATTCCGCTTCACGCTTTCAGCCAGAGATTCAGCATCGGGCACAAGCACATTTGCTGTTATTCCTGAACCGGCGACAATCGCGATTCTTGCTATCGGTGCGTTGAGTCTGATTAGAAAGAAATAAATTGTAATAGTGAGTTACGTCGGCATATATTTTATGTGCCGACTTTTTATTTTAAGATTATTTTTTTGGAATTGGAGAAGAAGAAAATGAAGAAAGCATTATTGGTCTGCGCACTTTTAGCATCTATTGTCGGAACAGCAAACGCTATGGCAATCCCAACCACCAACGCTTATGTGGCAACGGTTCTGGGTTCAAACGCCTACACAATTCAAAACGGTGGAACACAATTGTATTTCCATCCGCAGCCGGATACTCAATATACCTGGAATGAAAATAACGGTTCTGCATCAGAAACACTGGCAACGTACACTTATAACGGCGTAACATATAACCGTGATGGAATGAAAACTTTCGCATGTTCAAGTGTTGCTTACGGTAAAACATTAGGCAGCGTAAAAATCGAATTCGATTATTATACAGGCGCTGACCCAACCACCGGAATCAATATCGTTTATTATCCAACCGTCAACTTTTTTGTAACAGATGGTACAGGACATTATGCAATATGGTCCGCAACTTCCGGCGGTACTCCTTTTAGTACAGCCGCAACAGGCGAAACAGGCTGGTCTCGTTTCACCCTTGATTTGACAAGTTTATCAAACAGTACATGGGGTCAAATGAATGAATACAATGGCGGCACCACCGCCAAGCCTTATTGGGACACAATTAAAAATTGGACAATCGCAGGTTTTTATGATTATCAGCGTACACCCGAAGGCGGATTCGAAGCATGGGACAACACACTTTGGGCGGATATCACCAATGTCGGAACACTTGATACAACGCTGAATCAATATGGCATTTCTCTTAGCTGGGGCGATACAGTCGGCGGAATGTACGAAGATGGCAACGGCGAAATCGGATCAGCAGCAAACAGACCTTACGGACAGGCTGGACGTATGATTAAAGATTATACCATTTCTGTCGGCGAAACAACTTACGATGTAGTATTCGTTCCAGAACCGGCGACAATCGCTATACTTGGATTGGGTGCGTTCTGTCTGATTCGCAAAAGAAAATAAATTTCTATGCAGTGTCGCTGAAACGGCACTGAAAATTATAGATTGCCTGCACCAGAGGTTAAGCCTTTGTTGCAGGCTTTTTTGTTTACTTATTAGCAGAATAAAGCGTTACTGTGCCGAAGGTTAAAGGCTCCGCTTTTATAGCCGCAAAACCGGATTTTTTCAGTATTCGGCAAAAGTCTTCGCCATACGGAAATGCCTGTATTGTTCGGCTTAAATAACGATACGGTGTAAAATCGCCTGTGATGATTTTACCCAGCAACGGAATCCAAAAATTCAAATAAAGCAAATGCAAAAACCTTATCACGGAATTTTGCGGAAGTGAAAATTCAAGTATTCGCAGTTCGCCGCCGGGCTTCAAAACTCTGAACATTTCGTTCAGTCCGGTTCGCAAATCCTCGAAATTTCGCACGCCAAACGCGCAGGTTACCGCATCAAAATTATTATCAGGATATGGAATCGCTTCAGCTTTGGCCTGTTTGAAATCTATTCTGCCGCAGTATAATTTCTTTTTAGCGATTGTCAGCATCAGTTCCGATATATCTATCGCCGATGCCGATGAGACTTCGCAATACTTCAATAACGCTGACAAGACATCCCCTGTGCCAATCGCCACATCAAGGACTTTTAAACCCTTTTGTCCATTCAGTGATTGAGCTAATTTTCTGCGCCAGCACTTGTCTAAGCCGAAAGATGAAACACGATTGAAAATGTCGTAGCGACAGGCTATTCCGTCGAATAATTTTTCAATATTCATTTATCGCTTTAATTCGATTCTGTCCGACAGACGTTTGCCCTCGGCAGTAAAGCACACCGCTTCAAGAACGTAAGTCCCAGTCAATTCGCTGTCGAGATTCAACTCAAATTTATAACAGCGCAAATAATCCTGCCATAAAAGATTATTCTCTTTGGCATCCGTCAAATCAAAATCCGGCCAGAGTTTTATTCTGCCGCCTGCTGGGTCGGCCGAACGCTGGACTTTGGAATAAAGTTCAAACTGCCAAATGCCCTGCGCTTTTAATCGGGAATTAAACTGGTCGCTGACATCAATATACGCGGTTATCTGCCAGGGTTTGGAAAATTCCGTGAGCTGATTAAAACTGATTTTCTGTGGAACAAAAATGCTCGCCTTTTGAAATATTCCGAAATGCTTTTCCGGCGCTTTTTCAGATACCTGACAACCGGACATGGCCAGTAATGACAATGTCATTACTAAAATTCGAATATCTAATTTTGAAATCCTAAACAAATTCAAATTACCAAAATTCAAATGCTTCAAACTTCTGTCATTTTGCACATTTAAAAATTCGGGTTCTGAATTTGTTTCGTATTTCGGATTTCGTGTTTCGTGTTTTTTCATAAGTCCTCACTTAAAATATGGCCGAATCTGACTTTTTTTGTTTCAAGGTATTTTTTGTTGTGCGGGCCGGCCTTTGCCTGCAACGGAAGCTGCTCAACAACCTTGATTCCGTACACCTCAAGACGCGAAACCTTTTTGGGATTATTCGTAAGTATCCGAACCTGCCGCAATCCCAAATCTCTGATTATCTGTGCGCCGATTCCATAATCGCGTTTGTCAGCACTGAAGCCAAGCTGCAAATTCGCATCTACGGTATCAAGCCCCTGCTCCTGCAATTTATACGCGTGCAATTTGTTGGCAAGACCGATGCCTCTGCCCTCCTGACGCAAATAAATCACTGCGCCGCGGCCTTCCTTTTCAATCATCTGCATCGCGGTAATCAACTGCTCGCCGCATTCACATCTCTGCGAATGGAACAAATCGCCGGTAAGACATTCCGAATGAACACGAATAAGCACCGGCTCGTTTATCACAATCGGATTGCCCTTGTCATCCACTTTGCCGACATCACCCTTACATACCGCAAGATGCGGCTCGGCGTCGGTAATGCTCTGAAATGCGATAAGCTGAAACTCGCCGTAGTCGGTCGGCAAAAATACCGATTGAATGCGTTTTATCTGGTTCTCACGCTGGAGACGATATTCGATTAACTTGGCGATTGATGTAATTTTAAGACCGTGCTTTTTGCAGAATTCCAAAAGCTGCGGAACGCGAGCCATCGAGCCGTCCTCGTTCATAATCTCACAAATAACGCCGGCAGGTTTCAAGCCTGCAATTCTCATCAAATCGACAGAGCCTTCGGTCTGGCCTGCACGAACGAGCACGCCGCCGTCTTTTGCGCGAAGCGGAAAGATATGCCCCGGCCTCGCGAGGTCTTTTGGTTTAGCTTTATCCGCGATAGAGACAAGAATCGTGTGCGCCCTGTCGGCTGCGCTGATGCCGGTGGTGATTCCGTTCGCTGCGTCGATACTGACGGTAAACGCGGTGCCGAGCTTGGCGGTGTTTTCAACAGCCTGTGGATAAAGGCCGAGCGCATCGCATTTTTCGCCTGTCATCGGCAGACAAATCAAACCACATGCGTGCCTGACCATAAAGTTTATTATTTCAGGCGTTACCAGTTCCGCTGCGCAGACGAGGTCGCCTTCGTTTTCCCTGTCTTCGTCATCGACAAGGACTATCATTTTACCTTTTTTAAGGTCTTCAAGTACTTCCGGTATGCTACTAAACTCTACCATAGTTAAATCAACTTACTTTCAATTCATATCAAATATCAAAATTTAAAAATCAAAATGACATATAAAAATTTAAAAATATCATATTACAATGTCCAGCCGCCGTCAACTGTGATAGTTTGGCCGGTAATGTAATCATTTTCAATCAGGAATTTTACTGCCGCTGCGACTTCTTCCGCCAATCCTTCGCGACCGGCAGGAATACGAGATAGAATTCCCTTTTTCTGTTCGACAGTAACGCCTTTCTGCCAATGTACAACGCCCGGCGCAACGGCGTTGACAGTAATATTCGGAGCCAACTCCTTCGCAAGAGAAATCGTCGCGGATTCAAGTGCCGCTTTGGACGCGGTATAAACGCTATATTCTTTTGGATGCTTTTCGATTGTCGCATCGGTAATATTAATAATTTTTCCGGCTTTTTTATTTTTCTTGAGCAGTGCAGCAAATTTTTGTGTCATTACCATCGCTGAAGTGAAATTCAAATCGAAAATCTTCCGGACATAATCACCGGTGATTTTTTCGCTCGGCATTTTCTCGAAAACAGCCGCGGCGTTAATTAAAATCTCCGGCTGTGAGAATTTTTTAATCTTCGTAAAGATTTTTTCGACATCCTGTGGTTTCGTAAGGTCAGCCGCAAGGGAAAGACTCCTGGCACCGTTTTTTTTAATTGCCGATTCGAGTGCGTTTGCCGCTTTTTTATTTTTATGATAAACGCAGATGCAATTCACCCCTGCCTGCGCAAGCGATAATACTATCGTGCGAGCAAGTTTTCCGGTCGAGCCGGTGATTATTACGGTTTTGCCTTTAATATCCATAGCCTTGCATTATAGCCGTAATTTGCGATAATTTAAAGATGTTTTTCGCTTGCTGAAATTGTACGTTTTTGTATAATTCTGCCGGAAGTTCGATTATGACCCATTTAAGTGTAAATCTGAATAAAATTGCGCTGCTTCGAAATGCGCGTTCGCTGGATATTCCAAGCGTAATCAAAGCGGCAAAAACCTGCATCGCTGCCGGTGCGTACGGAATTACCGTGCATCCCCGGCCGGACGAGAGGCATATCAGATACTCCGATGTTTATGATTTAAAGCCGATCGTTGCCAGCGTTGAGTATAATATTGAAGGCAATCCGTTTACCGGCAAGTTTATGGATTTAATGCCTGACATTCATCCCACACAGGCGACGCTTGTGCCGGATGCAATCGGTGCGATAACGAGCGACCACGGCTGGAATCTCGATAAAACCAACTGCGAAAGACTAATTCCGGTTATTGAGAAGTTAAAGCGTCTCGATATCAGGGTAAGTCTGTTTGTTGACCCTGTTATCGAGACTGTCGAAATGGCAAAAAAAATCGGAGCAGATAGAATTGAGCTTTATACCGAGCCTTACGCAAGCGCGTTCGCATCGAAAAATAATCTCGAATCCCTGACGGCAAAATTCGCAGCCGCCGCGAAGCACGCAGGCCAAATCGGACTGGGCGTAAACGCAGGCCACGATTTGAATCTTGATAATCTTGGGTATTTCTGCAAGAATGTAAAGCCTGTGATGG
Organism: Planctomycetaceae bacterium; assembly: GCA_021371795.1. Lineage (NCBI taxonomy): Bacteria > Pseudomonadati > Planctomycetota > Planctomycetia > Planctomycetales > Planctomycetaceae > Planctomycetaceae bacterium. The sequence goes on from JAJFVK010000021.1 coordinate 45,650, forward strand.
AAGTTTCAATCGGGCACGCATTAATTGCTGATGCGCTCGATATGGGGCTTTCGGCAACGGTAAAAGCTTATATAAAAATATTAAATGATAACTCATAATTAGGAATTTAAAATGTTTAACGGAGCAATGGTAGCGTTAATTACACCGTTCAATAATGGCGAAGTAGATTTCAATACACTCGATGAACTGGTGCATTTCCAACTCAAAAGCGGAACTGACGGCATCGTTCCATGCGGCACAACAGGCGAATCGCCGACACTTTCACATCCAGAACACAAACAGGTTATCGAACGCATAGTAAAAATCGTCAACGGCAAAGTCCCTGTCATCGCAGGCACCGGCTCGAACAGTACAGCCGAGGCAATCGAACTGACCGCATTCGCAAAAAAAGTCGGCGCAGACGCTTCTTTGCAGGTAACGCCATACTACAACAAACCAACACAGGAAGGTTTCTTTCAGCATTTCGCGGCGATTGCCGAAGAAGTCGATTTGCCGATGGTGCTTTACAATATTCCCGGCAGATGCGGCGCGGGCATGACGGCTCAAACAATCGCACGTCTTGCGAAAATTGAAAACATCGTCGCGGTAAAAGAAGCGACAGGCCAGTTGGACGTCTCCAGTGAAATCGCGAACCTCTGCGACCTGACAATCCTTTCGGGCGATGACTCTTTGACGCTGCCGATAGCCTCTGTCGGCGGCAAAGGTGTTATCAGTGTTGTTGGAAATATCGTCCCCGGCGATGTAAAAGCTATGACCGATTTGATTCTTGAGGGCGATTTGGTTTCGGCAAGAAAATGGCACAATAAACTTTTCAAACTCGCAAGAACAATGCTCGGCATCGCGACAAACCCGATTCCGATTAAAGCGGCAATGGCAATGCTCGGCATGTCTTCAGAAGAAATGCGTCTACCGATGACGCCGCTCGAACCGGCACAGAAAGAAACGCTCCGAAAGCTGTTAAAAGAATACGGCTTGAACGTTTAGACATAATAGAGGCGAAAAATTATTACAGCAAAGGCAGCGGCGAAGCACATTGTCTGGTTTCGCTGTATATTTTCAGTAGTGTGCTGACCATTGAGCTTACCGAATTGTTTTTACGAAGCTGATCCTGCAGATTCATCGCCAGTGTGCACGTTCTCTGTTTGTCATCGAGAAGTTTTTGCAGCACAGAATAAATGCTCAACTCGTCATTACGGTCAAAAAGAACCGCAGAGAAATCTTCCTGCAGTAATTCTTCGACGTTGTTTCTGTCAGCGGCGACAGCCAAACCTGCGCCGGCCGCTTCTATAATCACAGGGTCAAAACTGCCGGAATAGTTTGTGTGAATCAACACGTCGCAGCCGCGAAATACCGAACGCATCGGCCTTACCGGAGGCGAAAGAACGACCGTTTGCGACAGACCAGTCTGCTTGACAAAATCGCGAATCTGCTTTTCTGCCCGTCCCTGCCCCATAAAAATCACGACAAAATCATATCCGTCAACGGCAAGATGACGAATCGCATTAAGCAGCGGCTCGAAAATCTTGAAATTGTCGAACCGGCAGAGCGTAATCATACTCGGCAGCCGTGCAGGCGACGAAAAGCAACTGCATACATCATCGGTAAAAGCCCCGGGATTAACCTGTGTGATTTTTTCTTTTGCGAAATATTTTTCAAGACCTGTACCAATTTTGGCCGAAGGCACAATAATTTTTTCAAAAAACCTGTCGATAAGCATACGATACGGCAGTGACACATTTGTGGAATTGATAGTAATAACCGCAGGGATATCGAGATGCTCGGCGACCGACTTGGCAAGCATTGATTTTGCAGTGCCGAAACAATGAATAATACCTGGCCTGACTTCCTCGATACGCTCGAGCAGATTCTTTTTGTTATGTGCGTAAAACAATGGAAAACGCAGTACCGGATGCTCGATAATCCTTGCACCGGGAAAGAGAAGAAATTCAATATCGCTTTTAGGCGGCACAACTATCGCGGTTCTGACGTCCTGCGCTTCAAAACCGAAAAGCAAATGCCTGAACGACGAACAATACTGATTGACCGTTACCCTGTCGGAAATAATCAAAGGCCGGATCGTACTTTCGGTTTCATTTTGATTTTCAATTTCTGTTTCGCTTTGAAACATAATTCTACCATGCTTAAATTAACATTTCCGATAATCCGCGGGTAATATTTTTACATAAAACATCACGGTTTTTATCGCGGAAGTTTCTTACCCTTAAGGGTATCACCCGATACTTTTAATAAGTTTCTCGTATTCGCCCGGCTTCATGTGATAACTGTGCTCATCATCAGGAAAAACGCCCTGCTTAATTTGACTGTTATATAGAGCAATGGCCTCAATAGCTGCTTTGCCGATATTGCCGAAACCTTTTGAAAATTTCGGAACAGGCCCTTCTTTTAAATTTAAAATATCCGGCAAAACCAGAACCTGTCCGTCGCAATCAGGACCGGAACCGCAACTGATAACAGGCACCGACACTTTCTGTGTAATGATTTTTGCAACCTCTCTTGCTGTGCCTTCAAGCAGAAGCATTTGAGCGCCGATTTTAACGGATTTTTCTGCAAGTTCGATAATTGCCGCGCCAACCTCGGCGGTGGTACCTTCCGCTTTGTACTTACCGGTTTGAGGCCGAATACCAAGATGCGGCATAACCGCGATACCGGAATCGATTATAGCTTTTATCGTATCGAAATCGGACTCGGCAGCCTCAATCTTCACAATGTCCGCACCGCACTCATCAACGAACCGTCTGGCATTTTTAACCGTTTCATCTCTACCTTTGGAACAGCCCTGATAAGGCATATCCGCAACAAGCAGCAAATCAGAATTTGCCCTGCGAACGCCTGCGGTTATAGCAATCATAAAATCCATTGAGACGTCAACAGTATTGGTAAACCCGAGCATAAACTGCGACGCCGAATCGCCCACCAAAAACACATCGACCCCGGCCGCGGCACAAAGAACCGCGCTGGTATAATCATAGCAGCTCACCACGGAAAACTTCTGTCCGTGCTGCTTGGCCTCTCGTAATGTAGTAATGGTAACTTTCATATAGGCAATGCTTTAGGATATTTCAAAAACATCGTATTGGCAAGCAGATTTTGACGTGCAAAAAATTTTTATAAATTTAGACTTGATTTTTAAATTTTATATGTAATAATGTTCAGCTTATTGAAGGACATTTACCGGCTATTTTAGTCGGTTTTTCAAACTTTTTCATCACCCTCCTCCTAAGCCAGATTCTGATAACAAATTAGGGTCTGGCTTTCTTTATATTTAGTGTTTACAAATACACAATGTTTCTATTTCAAGCAAGAACAAAAATTTTATTTGAACAAAAGTAATCATACTGTATAATTTACAAAATTGTATTTTCCTGTGTTTTGCTAACAATTTTGTAACTATAATGAAGGCATAAAAATGACCGGTAAAATTTCCGATGGCGTAATGCTTTTAGGCGATATGGCAAGGGCTTTTGCTGAATCGCTCAACCTTGAGCTGACGATGAAAGCTATTTTGAAGTCCCTGGACACACACGTCAAGCTGCAAAAAGGCACCATTACCCTTTTAGACCCGGAAACAGAAACAATCAATATCAAAGTCGCGCACGGTTTAAGCGAAAAATCCAAGCAGCTCGGCAGCTACAAAGTCGGCGAAGGCGTTACCGGCACAGTTGTTCAAACCGGTAAAGAAATTGTCGTGCCGGACATTTCCAAAGACAACAGATTTCTTCACCGTACACATGCCAGAAAAGATTCTGAAGGCAAACAGATTTCATTTTATTGTGTGCCAATCAAACTTGAAGGCAAAACTATCGGTACATTGAGCGTTGACAGACAGGCACATAAAACGGACGATGTTCACTCGGTTCTCAATCTTCTGAATGTAATCGCGACAATGATTGCACAGGCTGTCAAGCTCAACAAACTTGTCGAATCGGACAGAAGACAGCTTTCAGAAGAAAACATTCGCCTGCGACAGGAATTAAAAACGCATTTCAATATAGATAATATGGTCGGCACAAGCAATGCCATTAAGCAAATATACCGGCTCATCGAACAGGTAGCCGACAGCAACGCAACGGTGCTGATACGAGGTGAAAGCGGAACAGGCAAAGACCTCGTCGCGCACGCAATTCACTATAATTGCAGCAGAGCAAGCAAACCGTTTGTAAAGGTAAACTGCACCGCTTTGCCTGAAACGCTGCTGGAAAGTGAATTGTTCGGCCATGAGAAAGGCGCTTTTACAGGCGCAACAGAAAGAAAAATCGGCAGATTTGAAAAAGCCAGCGGCGGAACAATCTTCCTCGATGAAATCGGCGACTTTTCAATGAATTTACAAGTTAAACTGCTGCGAATCATTCAGTTCAAGGAATTTGAACGTGTCGGCGGAACGGATACAATCAAAGCGAATGTAAGAATTGTCGTCGCGACAAATAAAAACCTCGAAGAACAGATAAAAGAAAAACTTTTCAGAGAAGACCTGTATTACAGAATCAATGTTTTTCCGATTTTCCTGCCGCCGCTGCGTGAACGCAAGGACGATATTATGCTGCTTGCGGATTATTTCCTTGAACAATTCGCACGCGAAAACAACAAACGCATCACGCGCATTTCCACTCCCGCGATTGAAATGCTGACAAGCTACCACTGGCCCGGTAATGTCCGCGAACTGGAAAACTGCATCGAAAGAGCGATATTGCTCTGCAACGATGATGTGATTCGCTCGGAACATCTTCCGCCATCTCTTCAGATGATTAAGAAAAGCGAATCGCTGACCGGTCGATCACTTACGGAAATCATAGAAAACAAAGAAAAGGAATTAATCATTGATTCGCTGAAAAAATACAGCGGGCAACAACGAAAAGCCGCCACCGAACTTGGATTAACAGAACGAATCCTCGGTTATAAAATTAAAAAGTACGGAATATTTCCGAAACTGTTGTCATAAAATTACAAAAACGTAACTTTTAAACATCGTTATACATTTTTGTATATTTTTATATAATTGTACCATCTATCGGTTTTTGCCATAACCATCTCATCACAATAAACTTACGAAATCATTTTTCATCTGGCACGCTTCTTGCTTTTATATCAAACAGTTGGTTTTTAATTCTTAATACTTTTACGGAGAAATGAAATGAGAAAGTTAGCAGCGTTGATTTTGGTTTCGCTCTGTGCCTCGGCGGTACTGGCAGAAGATGATGACAAGATTGGTGTTACGCTTACCAGTGATTTCAACAGCAAGTATGTTTGGCGCGGCCAGTTGCTGAACGATGATTTTGTTTTTCAGCCCGGTGCAACAGTAACGTACAAAGGTTTCTCGTTCAATGCCTGGGGCAACATGGGACTTACTGAATACAATAAGGGTTTGGGATACGACAGCGGTGAATTTACAGAATGGGATTTCACGTTAAGTTACAGCGGGAAATTCAGTCCAGAAGGAAAACTTGGCTATAACATTGGTATGATTCACTATCAGTTCCCAAGTTCATATTTGGATACAACAGAATTATTTTGGGGACTGACTTATGATACGTTCCTTAGCCCGACACTTACAGTGTATCACGATATCGATGAAGCCGGCGGCGGTATATACGCAAACTTCGCAGTATCGCACAAAATAGAAAAAATAATTAAAGTTACTGAAAAAATTTCTGCCGACCTTGTGCTTGGTGCATCTGTGGGCTGGGGCAATACGGAATACAACGAATGGTATTGGGGCGCACAATCAGCCGACAGCAGACTCAACGATTTGGTATTCAAAGCTGCGTTGCCTTTTGCACTGCCGGGCGACTGGTCAATTACTCCGAGTATAAGTTTTGTTACTCTGGCTGACGGCAACATACGAAATTCAGATATGTATAGTACATCAAGCGATTACTTCATCGCGGGTGTAAGTATTTCAAAATCTTTCTAAGTTAAAAAATTTACTAACTAAATTTAAGGAATTAATAAAATGAAAAGGGTAAAATTATCTTTGGCGGGACTTGTTTGCGTCCTGATTGTCGCGATGCCTGCGATATGTATGGCTGAAGACGCGGCACCAACCCTCGAAAGCATCAAAGCAGAATTGCAAATGAACATTAACATTGTCTGGACATGTGTCGCGGCGTTTCTGGTGTTCTTTATGCAGGCCGGCTTCGCATTGGTCGAGACAGGCTTTACACGCGCGAAAAACGCAGTGAATATTCTGATGAAAAATCTTATGGACTTTGTAATCGGAAGTCTTGTATTTTTCCTTGTCGGATTCGGATTGATGTTCGGCGTATCGAACGGCATTTTCGGAACATCTATGTTCGGACTTGCCGGTACTGAACCAGGTTCAAGCTGGAACTGGACGTTTCTGATTTTCCAAACGGTCTTTGCCGCAACTTCCGCGACAATCGTTTCTGGTGCGATGGCAGAACGAACTAAATTTATCAGCTACCTGATTTACAGCGCGATTATAAGCCTTGTAATTTATCCGGTATTCGGCTCGTGGGTATGGGGTAATCTGCTGCTGACCGACAACAACAGTTGGCTGGCAAAACTGGGCTTCCATGATTTCGCAGGTTCGACAGTCGTACATTCAATCGGCGGATGGCTCGCACTTGCAGGCGCTATCACATTAGGCCCGCGTATTGGAAAATACGGTCTAAACGGAAAACCTCGTGCGATTCTCGGCCACAGTATGCCGCTGGCAACATTGGGCGTTTTCATTCTCTGGTTCGGCTGGTTCGGCTTCAACCCCGGCAGCACAACCGCAGGCAACGGGTTGGCAGGCTACATTGCTGTTACTACAAATTTAGCCGGTTGTGCCGGTGCTTTGACCGCGTTGATAGCATCCTGGAAAATCATTAAAAAACCTGATATTGGTATGACGCTCAACGGTGCATTGGCAGGTCTGGTCGCAATCACCGCACCGTGCGACGGAGTATCGCCGGTAAGCGCAATCATCATCGGAGGCATCGCGGGTGTGTTAGTCGTACTTAGCGTATTGTTCTTAGATTATGTTCTTAAAATTGACGACCCGGTCGGTGCTGTCAGCGTTCACGCAGTCAACGGATGCTGGGGAACTTTATCTTACGGTTTGTTTGCCATCAACGGCGGCCTCTTTACCGGCGGCGGCATTAAACTGCTCGGAATACAGGCTCTCGGTGCAGGCACTGCTTTCGTATGGGCATTTGGACTTGGCATAATATTGTTCTGGATTCTTCGCAAAACCGTTGGTCTGCGTACCTCGGCCGAAGAAGAACTTAAAGGGCTTGATATCGGTGAACACGGAAACGAAGCTTACGCAGGCTTCCAAGTATTCACTAACGAATAACGGAGACACTAAAAATGAAACTAATAGTTGCATACATACAACCACATAAACTTAACGATGTAAAACAATCGTTGTACAAAGCCGAAGTTTACAAAATGAGCGTAACAAACTCATTGGGCTGCGGACAGCAAAAAGGTTATCACGAATCGTATCGAGGCGTAGATGTCGAAGTGAATCTTCTGAAAAAAATCCGTCTCGAAGTCGCAGTCAACGAAGGGTTCGTTGAAAAAACCATCAAAGCCATTATCGATGGCGCCAGGACAGGGCAAATCGGCGACGGCAAAATATTTGTTCTCGAACTGCCGGAGTGCATTAGAATCCGCACAGGCGAACGAGGAGGTGAAGCTATTGGCTGATATTCTAACATTAAACAGTCGTCCATAGAAACAGGCACCACTTCCAACAGTGCCAAAGATTTAGGGGCTTTGTGTAAGGGCAAAGTCCCTATTTCTGTATATTTAAAAACTACAAAATTGTCCGTACAGTGAATATAATCTACAAAATTGTATTAAATAAGTTTTTAATATATTTTTAACCACCAACGCACAAATACTTAGACGGCAGACACTTACGATAAACGATATTCACTGGCACACTTCTTGCATTAATACAAATAAGTTAATTATGTATTTTTGTTTATAGAAAGGAAGTGGTGCTATAATGGTCAGCGCTCGTACATTGTTAATTTGTGGAGTATTGTTGCTCATCTCATCGTCAGCAAGTTTTGCCGGCGACTCCCCCGCTCCGTCAATCGACACAGGCGACACGGCATGGATGCTCATGGCGACAGCATTGGTTATGCTAATGACGCCGGGGCTTGCATTTTTCTACGGCGGCCTGGTTCGCAGAAAAAATTATTTGAGTATCCTGATGCAGTGTTTTATCGCACTGGCATTGATAAGCATTCAATGGGTGCTGTTCGGCTACAGTTTATCGTTCGCACCGGGAGCAAGCTGGATTGGCGGCCTGCAATGGTTCTGCCTTAAAGGCGTAGGACTTGAACCATATCCCGACTACGCGGCAACAATTCCACATCAATTATTTATGATGTTCCAGGCAATGTTCGCAATTATCACTCCCGCCCTTATAATTGGAGCGTTCGCGGAAAGAATGAAATTTTCAGCGTTTCTGCTTTTCACTCTGCTTTGGGCAACATTCATATATGACCCTGTCGCACACTGGGTATGGGGCGTCGGCGGATGGCTTAGAAATCTGGGCGCACTGGATTTTGCAGGCGGTACCGTTGTTCACATCAACGCTGGTATCGCGGCATTGGTTAGCGCAATTGTTATCGGCAAAAGAACCAGCTATATAAAATATTCAGTAGCTCCGCACAATCTTCCGTTCAGTGTACTGGGCGCAGCATTGCTGTGGTTCGGCTGGTTCGGCTTCAACGCAGGAAGCGCACTTGGCGCAAACGGCATTGCAGTCAACGCGTTTGTCGTAACCAACACCGCAGCGGCAGCGGCGGCATTAAGCTGGGCTTTCCTTGACTGGATATTCAATGGCAAACCGACAATGCTCGGTACAATTTCAGGTGCGGTCGCAGGTCTTGTCGCCATCACACCGGCGGCAGGCTACGTCGGCGTTGGCTCTGCGATAATAATCGGCCTGCTTGTCAGTGTGTTCTGCTTTATCGCGGTAAGCTTTATCAAACACAAATTAGGATACGATGATTCACTTGACGCCTTCGGCGTGCACGGTATAGGCGGTATTTGGGGATCGCTGGCGACAGGATTATTCGCGTCAAAAGCTGTTAACCCCGCAGGCGCAGACGGCCTTTTTTTCGGCAACCCGCATTTGCTGTTGGTTCAGTTCGGCGCAACAGCAGTAACGATAGTTTACGCTTTTGTCGGAACTTTAATTATCTACAAAATAATCGACGCATTGATCGGCGTACGAGTCGCGGATGAAGACGAGGCAATCGGCCTCGACCTTACCCAACACAACGAACGTGCGTACACAATGCTTGAGTAATATCAAATAACTGAAAGGATAAAATACAATGAAACTTGTAATTGCTGTAATTCAGCCGCATAGACTCGAAGAAGTAAAAGAAGAACTTTACAAAGAAGAAATAAACCTGATGACTGTAAGCGAAGTGCTCGGCCACGGCAGACAAAAAGGCGTTACCGAAGTTTATCGCGGAATGAAAGAAACAGGAAATCTGTTACGAAAAATCCGACTCGAAATAGCGGTAAATGATAATTTCGTAGAGCGTGCAATCTCTGCAATCGCCAGAGGCGCAAAAACAGGCAAAACCGGTGACGGCAAAATCTTTGTCGTTGAATTGCCCGAATGCGTCAGGATTCGTACCGGCGAAAGAGGCAGCGAAGCTATCGGTTAATTCCACCTGCCGACATACTTGTCGAATATCGAGACAAATATGTAAAAAATACAAAAATGTAGTTTTATTAAGAAAAAACTACATAAACGTAAACATTCAACTTTTCTGTTGAAATTAAATTGTGATGTAATATCTTTACCAGTAATGCCATACGGAATTTTTTATCCGTCCGGTAATACTGGTATAGAAATTGCATAAAATATTAGGTGTTTGAAGGTGTTTAAAACTTTTTAGGAGTATGAAAATGACTGAAAACTGTGAATCGGTTACGGCCGTATTCGGTAAGAATGTGTTCAACGACGTTGTTATGAAAGAACGTCTGCCAAAGGTAGTATATAAAGAGTTCAAGAAGACAATCGCCGAGGGCAGATTCCTCGATATGGCACTGGCCAACATAGTCGCCAATACGATGAAGGATTGGGCAATCGAAAAAGGCGCAACGCACTTCTGCCACTGGTTCCAGCCGATGACAGGTTTGACTGCTGAAAAGCACGATTCATTTATCTCGCCGACTCCTGAAGGCACAACCATTATGGAGTTCAGCGGCAAGGAACTCATTCAGGGCGAACCTGACGCTTCGAGTTTTCCGTCCGGCGGATTGAGAGCTACATTCGAAGCTCGCGGTTATACAGCATGGGACTGCACAAGCCCGGTATTCATTAAAGAAACCGGCAAAAATATCACGCTGTTTATTCCGTGCGCATTCTGCTCATATCACGCAGAAGCACTCGACAAGAAAACTCCCCTGTTGCGTTCAATGGACGCACTGAACAAACAGGCTCTTAGGGTTTTGAAGGTATTGGGCAATACAACAACGAAAATCGTCAACGCTACATTAGGTCCGGAACAGGAATACTTCCTGATTGACAAGAAGTACTATGAAAAACGGCTCGACCTTATGCTGACCGGCAGAACACTCTTCGGCGCAGCGACTCCTCGCGGTCAGGAAATGAGCGATCACTATTTCGGCTCACTGCACGAAAGAATCGCGTCTTATATGCACGATTTAAATTTCGAGCTTTGGAAACTCGGCGTTTCAGCCAAGACACAGCACAACGAAGTATCGCCTGCACAGTATGAGCTTGCTCCGGTATTCAGCACCGTGAACGTCGCGACGGACCACAATCAGCTCGTGATGGAAACGATGCAGAAAATCGCATTAAGACACAATTTCGTCTGCCTGCTTTATGAAAAACCATTCAGAGGCGTTAACGGCTCCGGCAAACACAATAACTGGAGTATGTCAACTGACGACGGTCTGAACCTGCTCGAACCGGGCAGCACACCGCACGATAATATGATATTCCTTGTTATGCTTTGTGCGGTTATCAAAGCGGTTGATAAATATGCCAAGCTGCTCCGCGCAAGCGTCGCTTCGCCGGGCAACGACCACAGACTCGGAGCTCACGAAGCACCGCCCGCAATCGTGTCGATATTCCTCGGCGACCAGTTGACAGACATTGTTGAACAGCTCGCAATCGGCAGCGCAAAGGCTTCAAAGGCCGGTGGTCAGTTGAAACTCGGCGTATCTTCTCTGCCGCAGCTTCCGAAAGACAGCACCGACAGAAACAGAACTTCGCCGTTCGCTTTCACAGGCAACAAGTTCGAGTTCCGTATGGTTGGTTCAAGCCAGTCAACAGCAGGCCCGATGTTCGTATTGAACACCATCGTGGCACAATCTCTGATGGAAATCGCGGATGAACTCGAAAAGAGCAGCAATGTAAAAGCTACCGCACAGAAGATTCTGACGAAAATCGCAAAGGAAAACAGCAGAGTCATCTTCAACGGCGACAACTACACTGAAGCATGGGCAAAGGAAGCTGAAAAACGCGGCCTGCCGAATATTAAATCGTCTGTTGACGCGACAAAAATTATTGCTGACGAAGAAAACATTAAATTGTTTACAACGCACAAAGTGCTGTCAAAGCCTGAACTGAAGGCAAGAACTGAAATTCTGCTCGACGCATACAGCACGACAATTATTATCGAAGGCAAGACGGCTTTGAACATGGCACAGCGTCAGATTTTGCCGACAGCAATTGAATATGCTTCAAAACTGGCAAAAGCTATCGATCGTATCAGTAATGCCGGCAGCAATCCTGACACCGAGAAAACTATTCTCGACAAGACCTGCAAACTCATTACAGACCTTAATAACAGCATGGAAGAACTGAAAAATGCAATTTCCAAGGCAAATGACATTGACAGTACCGCCAAAAAAGCGGAAACTTGCAGAGATACTATAGTAGTCGGTATGAATGCGGTCAGAAAAGCCTCTGACGAACTGGAGTTAATCGTTGACGCGAAAATGTGGCCCCTTCCCACTTACGCGGAAATGCTTTTCGGCAAATAAAAAGTTTAAAACTATTATACAATTTATTGTTGAATGAATGGCCGATTTTTGGGAAAATCGGCCATTCTATGAATACCTGTTTCTAAGGACAAAATGGCAAACGTACAGAAAGATTTTGGCTTATACGAAGTAAAAACCGAACACGATGCCTGCGGTATCGGCGCTGTCGTTAATATATCAGGCAAAGCCGACCATTCCATCGTTAAATATGGCAAAGAAATTCTCATTAACCTCCATCACCGCGGTGCGGCCGGCGCAGACGAAACCACCGGCGACGGAGCGGGCATTTTGATGCAGATTCCGCACGAGTTTTTTTTTGCACAAACGAAAAATAAAATAAATCTGCCTTCAGCGGGTAATTACGCCGTCGCGATGGTCTTCTCACCAAAAGACGAATCACTCCGCGAAAAATGTCTGGCAATGCTCAAACAAGCCGTTGAGTTTCACTCAATGAAAATCATCGGACAAAGAATCGTGCCGGTAAAACCGGATTGTCTGGGCAAAATCGCGCTCGAAGCCGAGCCGCACATCAGTCAGATTTTTATCGACGCCTGCGGATTCAAAGACGCAGAGCTTGAGAAAAAACTATTCCTCGCCCGCAAACGCACAGAAAAACAGGTACGCGAAACATTCGGCGAAGCGGCAAGTGATTTCTACATCTGCTCGATGAGTTCACGAACAATCTGCTATAAAGGTATGTTTATGGCATGGCAGCTTGCGGCGTATTATCCCGACCTTTCGGATGAGACGATGAAAAGCGCGTTGGCAATCGTGCATCAGCGTTACAGTACGAACACATTTCCGAACTGGCGTTTAGCACAGCCGTTCCGCTGCATCGCACACAACGGCGAAATCAACACATTAAGCGGCAACAAAAACAGTATGTCCGCACGTGAATATAAAATGTCATCGTCTGCGTTTGGCGAATATATGAGCGACTGCTTCCCTGTTCTGGCCCCCGATGGCAGCGACTCGGCGTGTTTCGATAATTCGCTGGAACTTTTAGTTCAGGCCGGGCGTACCATGCCGCACGCGATGATGATGATGATTCCCGAAGCCTTTGGCGTAAAATACCACATGAGCACGGATAAACGCGCGTTCTATGAATATCACGCCTCGTTTATGGAACCTTGGGACGGCCCTGCCGCGATGGTCTTCACCGACGGCCAAATCATCGGCGGAACACTCGACCGCAACGGCCTGCGTCCATGCCGATATGTAGTAACAACCGACGGCCTTGCAATTCTGGCAAGCGAGGCCGGTGTAGTGGAATTTCCACCGGAAAGAATCCAGAAGAAAGGCCGGCTTCAGCCCGGTCACATGTTCCTCGTCGATACCGTCGAAGGCCGCATAGTTACCGACAACGAAATCAAAAGCAAAATCTCGCGGCAAAAACCGTATCGCCGCTGGCTCGAAGAAAACCGCATTGAGCTTCGCGGATTATTCGACAGCCCGAAACTTGCGACAATCGACCGCGAAACCATATATCAGCGTCTGCGAATGTTCGGCTTCAATCGTGAAGAACTCCGAATGGTTCTAAAACCAATGGGTCTTAACGGTCAGGAGCCGGTCGGCTCGATGGGCAACGACGCCGCCCTTGCGGTCTTGAGCAATCAATCGAAATTATTGTTCAATTATTTTAAACAGTTATTCGCACAGGTTACCAACCCGCCGATTGACCCGCTGCGTGAAGGTCTTGTAATGAGTCTTATGGGATTCACAGGCAAAAAATCTAATCTGCTCGACGAATCGCCTCTGCATTGCAGACAGTTAAAACTTCCGCATCCTGTTCTGACAAACGAAGATATTTTGCGTTTGCGTTCGGTCAATCGCAAGGATTTTAAAGTTGTAACTATCGCCGCGTTATTCGATGCGCAGACTGATAACTCCGGCGCAAGCCTGCGGGCGGGAATTGATAAGCTCGTCGAAGATGCAAAGGCCGCTGTCAAAGACGGAGCGTCGCTGCTGATTATCAGCGACCACAACGCCTCGCAGAGCAAAGCGGCGATTCCTTCACTGCTGGCGACTGCCGCAGTTCACAACGGACTGCTTAAAGCGGGTCTGCGAGCCGATTCAGGCATTATCGTTGAAAGTGGAGAGCCGCGTGAAGTTATGCACTTCTGCCTGCTTTGCGGTTATGGCGCCAACGGCGTTAATCCGTATCTTGCATTCGAGGGACTTAATGAATTGCAAAGAATGGGTGAACTGCCGCCGACGATGGAGCCGGTGCAAATCGCCGATAATTTTATCGCTGCGATTAAAAAAGGCATTCTCAAAACGATGAGCAAGATGGGCATCTCGACCCTGCGAAGCTATCACACCGCCGGACTGTTCGAGGCCATCGGTTTGAATAAACAATTTGTAAATGAATTTTTCACGAACACAAGCTCGCGTATTCAGGGCATCGGTCTTGACGAACTGGCAAAAGAAACTCTCATTCGTCATAACGACGCTTTCACTCCTCGCCAAGGCGGACAGCTTGAGCTTGAATACGGCGGCGATTATCATTACAGAATTAAAGGCGAAGCTCACCTGTGGAATCCTGTTACGATTTCGTGTTTGCAGCACGCTGTAAGAAATAAAGACGCCAAAGCGTATGATGAATTTTCAAAAGCAGTAAATAATCAGGATTCAAAACTCTGTACGCTGCGAAGTCTTTTCGAATTCCAAAACGGAAATCCAATTTCAATTGACCAGGTCGAACCAGCAGCAGAAATTGTCAAACGCTTTTGCACCGGCGCGATGAGCCACGGCTCGATAAGCAAAGAAGCGCATGAGTGCATGGCCGCGGCAATGAACAAAATCGGCGGCATGAGCAACACCGGAGAAGGCGGCGAAGACGAGCAGCGATATATCGAAAAGCCGGGGCAGGTATCGCTGAACTGCCAGATTAAACAGGTAGCAAGCGGACGATTCGGCGTAACGATTAATTATCTTTCGCACGCGACCGAATTGCAGATTAAAATGGCACAGGGTGCAAAACCCGGCGAAGGCGGTCAGCTCCCCGGCCATAAAGTTACCGAAGAAATCGCAAAACTGCGACATTCGACTCCGGGCGTAACTTTGATTTCTCCCCCGCCGCATCACGATATTTATTCTATCGAAGATTTGGCACAATTAATATACGACCTCAAGTGCAGCAACCCCGGCGTTAGAGTTTCAGTTAAACTCGTTGCCGAAATCGGCGTCGGAACAATCGCCGCAGGTGTTGCAAAAGGAAACGCAGACGAAGTTCTAATCAGCGGACACGACGGCGGAACTGGTGCAAGCCCGTTAAGTTCAATCAAACACACCGGCTGTCCGTGGGAATTGGGTGTTGCGGAAACGCAGCAGGTACTTGTTGCCAATAATTTACGGGATAGAATTACGCTCCAGACTGACGGCCAAATCAAAACAGGTCGTGATGTTGTCATTGCCACACTGCTCGGCGCGGAAAGATTCGGTTTCGGCACCGGCGCACTTGTTACGATGGGATGCACGCTTTTGCGGAAATGCCACGAAGGCGCGTGTACGTTCGGCATCGCGACACAGGACCCGGAACTGCGAGCGCGTTTCGCAGGCAAACCGGAATATCTTGAAAACTATATGTTTTTCGTTGCCGAGGAGGTTCGCAAAATTATGGCAGAACTCGGTTTCAGAAAATTTGAAGATATGGTCGGCAAAGTTGAGCATTTGTGTACTCAAAAAGCAATCGAGCATTACAAAGCAAAAGGTCTGGATTTCTCGGCACTGTTCGTTCAACCGGATATTTCAGACGGCAGAGCGATCCACAAAGTTACCGTACAGCAGAACAAACTGGCTGACCATCTCGATTGGCAGATAATCGAAAAACTCAAATCCGCGATTGACGGCAAACAAAAAGCGTCGATTGATATGACGATTCGCAACGTCAACCGAACAGTTGGTACAATATTGAGTAACTATGTTACGAAAAAATACGGCGCAGCGGGTCTGCCGGACGGTACGCTTGATCTGAATTTCACCGGCTCGGCAGGTCAGAGTTTCGGCGCGTTTTTATCGCCCGGCATTACGCTCAAACTCACAGGCCAGGCAAACGATTATGTCGGCAAGGGTCTGTCAGGCGGCAGAATCGTTGTCATTACGCCGAGCGGCTCGAAATTTGCCGCACACGAAAATATCATCGCAGGCAACACGCTGCTTTACGGCGCGACGAAAGGCGAACTCTTCATCAACGGTATGGCAGGCGAAAGATTCGCCGTTCGCAATTCCGGAACAACGGCGGTTGTCGAAGGCTTGGGCGATCACGGTTGCGAATATATGACTGGCGGAACAGTCGTCGTACTCGGCAAAACCGGCTGCAACTTCGCTGCGGGCATGAGCGGCGGTATTGCGTATGTCCTCGATGAAATGCAGTTATTCGACACGCTCTGCAACCTCGACATGGTCGAGTTGGAGAGCATTTATCTTGAAGAAGATAAAAATATTTTGAAAGAGTTGATTACGCGACATTACAAATGGACGAACAGCAAACAGGCTCACAGGATTCTGGATTCATGGTCTGATATGCTCGGCAAATTTGTAAAGGTTGTTCCGATTGATTACCGCAAGTCGCTCGAAAAGATGCGTGCGGCCGAACAGCGGCACACCGAAACAACACCGGCAACTGAAGAAGTGTTTCTTAAAGGTTAACGAAAATTTGAAATTTGAAATCTGAGATTTGAGATTGGAATTATGGCAGAAATTAGAGGTTTCTTAAAATATAAACGCAAAAAAACAGGTTATCGTCCGATTGAGCAGCGGATTTGTGATTACCGCGAAGTCGAACTGACGCTCACACCGGAGGATATCATCCAGCAGGCGGCGCGTTGCATCGACTGCGGCATACCGTTCTGTCACGGCATGGGCTGTCCGCTGGGCAACAACATTCCGGAATTTAACGATTATGTTTACAAAGGCCAATGGCAGCAGGCGTGCGATGTTCTGCACTCGACGAACAACTTCCCGGAAATCACCGGCAGAATTTGTCCCGCCCCCTGCGAAACAGCGTGCACACTGGCGGTTAACGATGAGCCTGTATTCATCAGACACATCGAATATCAAATTGTCGAACGCGGCTTCAAAGAAGGCTGGATAAAACCGGTTATCGCGCAGCAGAAAACAGGCAAACGCATCGCTGTCATAGGTTCAGGCCCTGCCGGCCTTGCCGCCGCACAGCAGCTTGCGCGTGCAGGCCACAATGTTGTCGTTTTTGAAAAAGATGATAAAATCGGCGGCCTTTTACGTTACGGCATTCCGGATTTCAAACTCGACAAGAGCGTACTCGACCGAAGAATCGAGCAGTTAACTGCCGAAAGCGTTCAGTTCCAAACCGGCGTCGAAGTCGGCAAAGATATTTCCTCACATTATCTCAAACAACGATACGATTGTGTCTGCATCACTATGGGCGCAGGCCAGGCCAGAGATTTGGCTGTTACCGGCCGCGGTTACGAAAATGTCGTTTTCGCGTGGGATTATCTCGCACAGCAAAATAAACTTTGCAACGGCGAATTAGTTGAAGATAAAATCATCAACGCAAAAGATAAATCCGTCATCGTCATCGGCGGCGGAGACACCGGCAGCGATTGCGTCGGAACAGCTCGTCGTCAGGGCGCAAAAAAGATTTACCAGCTTGAGATTCTACCAAAACCGCCGGCAATCCGTCCATCGGATACCCCATGGCCGAACTGGCCGAGGATTATGCGAACTTCATCTTCGCACGAAGAAGGCTGCGAAAGAATGTGGAGCGTAAAAACCACTAAAATTTCAGGTGCGGAAACATCCGTCAGCGAACTGCACGGCTGCTCTGTCGAATGGGAAAAAACTCCCCGCGGCTGGAACATCAAAGAACTTGTCGGCACAGATTTTACACTTAAAGCCGACCTTGTCATTCTGGCGATGGGATTTTTGCACATAAAGCACGATGGCTTAATTGATGGTCTCGGCCTGAAACTGACAGAAAACGGAAATATCGCCTGCACGGACTTCCAGTCGAGCGATCCTGCCGTTTTTGTGGCCGGAGATTCACTGCTCGGAGCGTCGCTGGTTGTAAAGGCGATTGACACAGGCAGAAAAGCCGCTGAACAAATTAACGAATGGCTGAAAAATAAATGAAGATTGTAGAATGAAGATTGAATATTGAAAGAAAGTGCGTTAAATTCTTCAATCTATTATATCCCCGATTCTTTAGGATTTTTCTTCCTTGAAAGAAAAATCAGAGGGGACAATCTTCAATTTTCAATTTCATTTCTGTTTTTTTTCTGTATAATACGAAGCCAATGAATTTACGAACTGGTTTATCGCAAATAAACACCACCGTAGGTGATTTTACCGGAAATATAGACAAAATCCGGCAGATGTACGTCCGCGCAAAGGATGCCGGGGTTGATTTGCTTATTTTTCCGGAATTAAGCGTTTGTGGATACCCGCCCGAAGATTTGCTGATGAAAAAACATTTTCTTGCGGAAAACAAGAAGGCTGTTGAGCAAATCGCAAAAGACTGTCCCGATATTACGATGATGGTTGGCTTCGCAGAATTCGCCGACCATTTTTGTTATAATTCGCTGGCGGTTATGCAATCAGGCAAAATACTAAAAGTATACCGCAAGTGTCAGCTTCCAAACTATGGCGTTTTCGATGAGAAGCGTTATTTTTCCGCCGGTTCGGAACCTGTCATTGTGAAAATCAAAGATATGGCCGTTGCCTGCTCTATTTGCGAAGACATCTGGGAGCTGCAATGGCTCAACGAATTTCTAACGTCAGTACCGCAAAAGAATTTGCTTGTAAATATTTCAGCGTCGCCATTCCACGCGGGCAAAATTCATCATAAAATCAGTGTCCTGCAGGACTGTGCCAAAACACTAAATTGCGCAATCGCATACTGTAATATCGTAGGCGGACAGGACGAGCTTGTCTTCGACGGCAGAAGCATTTTTGTAAATTCAGCAGGCGAACTTGTCGCAAAAGCCAAAGCTTTCGAAGAGGATTTGCTTATCGCCGATATCCTGCCGAACGGTCAAATAATTTCCAATACGCCGATTAAGAAAACTGATTACGTTGAGGAAATTTACAACGCGCTGGTTCTCGGCACTCGCGATTACGTGAAAAAGAATGGCTTTAAAAAGGTACTCATCGGTTTAAGCGGCGGAATCGATTCGTCGCTGACAGCGAACATTGCTGTTGACGCACTCGGCAAAGAAAACGTTATCGGCGTTACAATGCCGACACGTTTCAATCTTTCCGAAACAATCAGCGATGCGCAGCTCACCGCTGAAAACCTCGACATCGAATTTCACAGTATGCCGATTGAACCGATATTGCAGACTTATAATAACGAGCTTGCTAAATTCCCCGGCTGGAACGACAAAGGCCTGGCGTATGAAAATCTGCAGGCAAGAATCCGCGGCATTATGCTGATGTCGCTTAGCAATCAGTTCGGCTATCTTGTTTTGACCACCGGCAACAAAAGCGAAACGGCAGTTGGCTATTCCACGCTTTACGGCGACACCGCGGGCGGTTTTGCGGTAATAAAGGATGTGCCCAAGACTGTCGTTTACGAATTAAGCAATTATATAAATAAACTTCACGGCAGAGAACGCATTCCGCAAAGCGTCATAGACCGTATTCCGACAGCCGAGCTTCGCCCAAATCAGAAGGACAGCGATTCGCTTCCGGAATACGACGTTCTCGACAGCATATTAAAATTGTATGTCGAGGAAGAAAAATCTCTGCAGGAAATAATTAAGCAGGGTTTCGACCAGGCGGTTGTAATAAAAGTTATCGCGATGGTTGACCGTAACGAATACAAACGTCGTCAGTCTCCGCCCGGCGTGAAAATTACGCCCAAGGCTTTCGGCCGCGACAGAAGAATGCCGATGACAAATCTTTATCGTCAGAGGATAATTAAAAATAATAATGTGTAACAGTAAACATGGATGTAACAATTGCAAAAATGGATATTTAAAAATTAATATCTAATATCTCTGTGTCCTCTGTGTTCTCTGTGGCTAATAATAATATTTTCTCAGTGGCTAAAGGTTTATAAAAGAATGCCAAAGCGTACAGACATCCATAAAATACTCATAATAGGCTCCGGCCCTATCGTCATAGGCCAGGGCTGCGAATTTGACTATTCCGGCGCACAGGCCTGCAAGGCTCTGCGAAAGGAAGGCTACGAAGTCGTGCTGGTCAACAGCAACCCGGCAACGATTATGACCGACCCGGAACTTGCCGACCGAACGTACATCGAGCCGATTACGCCGGAGATGATTGAAAAAATTATCATTATGGAAAAGCCCGATTGCATCCTGCCGACACTCGGCGGACAGACTGGTCTTAATACTGCGGTCGCTTTGGCTGAAACCGGCGTTTTGAAAAAATATAAAGTCAAACTCATCGGCGCGGATTTAGCGACAATTAAAAAAGCTGAAGAGCGCGACAAATTCAAAAAAATAATTCTCGATATCGGCCTTGACGTTCCGAAAAGCGGCTACGTCCACAACTGGGCGGAAGCCGAGAAAATTATTCAGCAGATTGGTTTCCCGGCAATTATTCGCGCATCATACACACTGGGCGGAACAGGCGGAAGCATCGCTTATAACGCACAGGAATACAAGGAATACATTCATTGGGGCTTGAGTTTAAGCCCGAAAAGTCAGGTACTCGTCGAGGAATCGGTCATCGGCTGGAAGGAATATGAGCTTGAAGTAATGCGCGACAGAAAAGATAACGTCGTGATTGTCTGCTCGATTGAAAACCTCGACCCGATGGGCATCCACACCGGCGATAGCATCACAGTTGCGCCGGCACAAACTCTCACCGATAAAGAATACCAGTCGATGCGCGACGCATCTCTGAAAATCATTCGCGCAATCGGCGTCGAAACCGGCGGTTCGAATATTCAGTTTTCGATAAATCCTAAAAACGGAAAAATGTACGTTATTGAAATGAACCCGCGTGTTTCACGAAGCTCGGCTCTTGCATCAAAGGCGACAGGTTTTCCGATTGCGAAAATCGCATCGCTGCTGGCGGTTGGTTACACGCTTGATGAAATTCCGAACGATATTACGAAAATGACGCCGGCGTGCTTCGAGCCGACGATTGACTATTGCGTTGTGAAATGGCCGCGGTTTACATTCGAAAAATTCCCCGCGACAAATTCAGAACTTACAGTTCAGATGAAAAGCGTCGGCGAAGCGATGGCAATCGGACGCACTTTCAAGGAAGCGTTCCAAAAGGCCATTCGCTCGCTCGAAATCGACAGATACTCGCTTGACAGCAAACACATCACCGCAGGCATTGACGATGAAAAACTCCGCCAGACGCTCCGCACAAGCCGCTGGGATAAGCTCTGGTATATCGCCGAGGCAATGCGAAGAAAATTCACAATCGAAGAAATTTTCGACCTTACAAAAATCGACCCGTGGTTTTTGAACAACATAAAACAGATTGTCGAATTTGAAGGCAAGTTAAGTATAAAGAATCTTGAAAAAGCAAAGAAGCTCGGCTTCAGCGATAAATACATCGCGATGAAACTGAACATTCCTGAAACGCAGCTTCGCAAGCAGCGAATCGAACAGGGCATTTCGGCTGTTTATAAAAGAGTCGATACCTGCGGCGCAGAATTCGAAGCGCACACGCCCTACTTATATTCAACTTACGAAGACCAGTGCGAAGCAGACCCGACGACAAAGAAAAAAGTTATTATTCTCGGCGGCGGCCCCAATAGAATCGGACAGGGTATTGAATTTGATTACTGCTGCTGCCACGCGGCGTTCGCGCTGAAGGAAATCGGCATCGAGTCGATAATGGTCAACTGCAACCCTGAAACAGTCAGCACAGATTACGACACATCCGACAGATTATATTTCGAGCCGCTGACGTTTGAAGATGTGATGAACATCGTCGATAAGGAAAAGCCGGACGGCGTTATAGTGCAGTTTGGCGGGCAAACGCCGTTGAAACTTGCAAACGCACTTGCACAGGCAGGCGTGAAAATTATCGGCACAAGTCCCGAAAGCATCGACGCTGCCGAAGACAGAAAACTCTTCAACAAAATCGTTGAAAAATTAAAACTAAATCAGCCGCCCAGCGGAACAGCGATGAATTACGAAGAGTCATTAAAAATCGCCAAAAAGCTCGGCTATCCGCTTCTTGTCCGACCGTCGTTTGTACTCGGCGGACGCGCGATGCAGATTGTTTACGATGAATCAGAATTAAAAACCTGCGTCGAAAACGCGATTGCGGTTTCAAACGAGCATCCGATATTGATTGATAAATTTCTCGATGACGCTGCGGAGCTTGACGTTGACGCGATAAGCGATGGCAAAACCGTTGTCGTCGCTGGCATTATGGAACACATCGAAGAGGCGGGCATTCATTCGGGCGATAGCGCCTGTTCGCTGCCTCCGTTTTCGTTGAGTCCGAAGTTAATCGCGGAAGTAAAACGCCAGACAAAACTGCTCGCACTCGAGTTAAAAGTCAAAGGCCTGATGAATATCCAGTTCGCTATTAAGGGCAGCGAAATTTATATCCTTGAAGTCAATCCGCGAGCGTCAAGAACAGTGCCATTCGTCAGCAAGGCGATTGGTATCCCGCTTGCGAAGCTGGCCGCAAAGGTTATGGCGGGTAAAACGCTCGACGAACTCGGTTTCACGCAGGAGATGGTGCGTAAGCATTTCTCCGTCAAGGAAGCGGTCTTCCCGTTCCTGAAATTCCCCGGCTGCGATACTATTCTCGGCCCGGAAATGCTCTCGACCGGCGAAGTAATGGGATTGTCGGACGATTTCGGAATCGCTTATGCAAAATCGCAGATGGCCGCGGGAAATTCCCTGCCGACAAGCGGAAATGTTTTCTTCAGCGTGAAGGATGCCGACAAAGCAAAAGGTGTCGAAGTAGCCCGCAGACTGCATAATTTGGGCTTTAAACTCATGGCGACCAAAGGCACTTGCATTGAGCTGATTAAGAACAACATCCCATCGGAATTCGTATTGAAGATGAATGAAGGCAGGCCGAATATTGTTGACCTGATAATCAACAAACAGGTTTCGATGATTATAAATACGACTGTCGGCAAACAGACGATTAAGGATTCGTTCGCGATTCGCAGAACTGCCCTTGACCGCAATGTGCCTTATACGACGACGATTCGCGGCGCAGCGGCTGTTACAACTGCTCTCGAATCGATGAAGCACAAGGAAATTGAAGTTAAACCAATACAGTTATTTTACAAATAAGGATAAATCGTGAAAGGCATATTGCTTCTTGAAGATGGAACTTGTTTCAAAGGCGCAGGTTTCGGCGCCGAAGGAAAAAAGTGCGGCGAAGTTGTTTTCAATACCGCGATGAGCGGCTATCAGGAAATACTCACCGACCCATCATACCACGAACAGATTATTACGATGACGTATCCGCTGATTGGCAATTACGGTACGAACACACTCGACGTCGAATCGCCCAAACTTTATTTGAGCGGTTTCGTCGTTAAAGAGAACTGCGATTTCCCAAGCAACTGGCGCGCGGATTTTTCGCTCGATGAATATCTGAAAAAAAATAACGTGCCCGGCTTGCAGGACATCGACACAAGAAAATTAGTTAGGCTCCTCCGCAGCAGCGGCTCAATGCGAGGCATTATCTGCACTGACGGCTCAAGCACAAAGGAACTCAAGCAGGAACTCGATAAATATCCCGGCCTTGTTGACCGCGACATTGTGCAAAACGTCTGCGCAAAGAAAAGTTATGCGTGGGACAAACCTGTCGAGGACGAATTCGGCCAACTGCATAAAAAAGAATTAAAATATCACGTCGTGGCGTTCGATTGCGGAATCAAGCAGAATATTTTGCGTCTGCTGGTTACCAATGGCTGCAAAGTTACGGTTGTGCCCGCGCAAACTTCCGCGCAGGAAGTTTTAGCATTGAAGCCGGACGGCGTTTTTTTGAGCAACGGCCCCGGCGATCCCGCCCCTGTCAGTTATATAATTGATACGATTCGCAAACTGCTCGGCAAAGTTCCGATTTTTGGAATATGTCTTGGTCATCAGTTATTAGGCCTTGCGCTTGGCGGCAGGAGTTTCAAATTGAAATTCGGCCATCACGGCGCAAATCATCCTGTGAAAAATTTGATGACGGAGAAGATTGAGATAACCAGCCAGAACCACGGCTTCTGCATAGACCCGGATTCGCTGATTGATAAAGATGTGCAGATTACGCATATGAATTTGAACGATAACACGCTGGAAGGTTTCCGCTGCCATAAGGTGCCTGCGTTCGCTGTGCAGTACCATCCCGAAGCCGCGCCGGGACCGCACGATTCGAATTATCTGTTCAACGACTTTATCGAACTAATGGAAAAAGCGAAATAAAAGCAAAAAACTAACCACGAATTATCTCGGAATTATTAAGAAATCCATACTTTTTTATTAGTGTCAATTCGTGGTTATTCGTGGTTTTAATTTGTTTTTTTTAAATCTTTTCGTACGGCCACATTTCCAGTCCGCCATCGAGAAATTTGACATCTTTAAAGCCGTGGTGTTTAAGAATAATCGCCGCTTCATATCCCCGCAGCGAATAATTGCAGAACGCGATAATAGGCCGGTTCTTGTCAAGCTCAACAAACCGCGACCGCAGCGATGCAAGCGGAATAAATACCGCCCCGTCGATTCGCTGCTGCCTGTATTCCGAAGGCGTCCGCACATCCAGCAGAATAAAATCCTTCTTATCAATCATCATCTGCCAAACCTGCCGCGGATTAATCCCCTCGGCAACGCCGTCGAGTTTATTCCTCGCGACATTCGCCGCTGTAATAATATTTTCAATCACAGGCGCATAAGGCGGAGCATAGCATAAATCGAGATTGGAAATCTGGTCGACAGTCATATTGCCGCAAATTGCGGTTGCCGCCACATCGATGCGTTTGTCTGTATTGCCCGAACCAATTGCCTGCGCACCCAAAAGCCGCCTTGAATTTTTATCGACGACAAGTTTTAGCATTATAATTCCCGCACCAGCGACAAAATGTTCCCTGTCCGGCGCCGGCACAAGCACCGTAACGACATCAAATCCCGCCTGCACAGCCGCAGTTTCAGTCAGCCCCGTCAGCGCAACGTTATAATCGAAAACCTTGCACGCGACCGAACCGATAACCTGCCCGAAACTATCCTTTCCGCCGCAAATATTGATAGCCGCGACCCTGCCCTGTTTATTCGCCGTTGAGCCAAGCGGAATATAAACCGGCTTTTGCGTAATCATTTCAATATTCTCAACGCAATCGCCGACCGCGAAAATATTTTTATCGTTGGTCTGCATTTGCGGATTTACTTTTATCGCGCCGGTAACGCCGATTTCAAGCCCCGCCTGTTTTGCAAGCGTTACATTCGGCCTGTTTCCAACCGCGACAATAACCATATCCGCCGGATAAGTGCCGTTATTGGTAACAACGCATTCTACATTATCAGTCCCCTGAAATTTTTCAACGCACGTATTAGTAAGCACTCGAACGCCGTGCGATTCAAGATGATTTTCAACCAGCAGACTCATCTCGACATCTAACAGCCTGAAAATCTGCGGCAGACATTCGACGATTGTAACCCGACATCCTTTCTTAACCAGCGCTTCGGTCATTTCAATCCCGATAAGACCGCCGCCGACAATCACCACATCGCGTGCCTTGCCGCGATCCAGCGCAGCCTTAATGCCCTCGGCATCTGAAACGCCGTGCAGCGTAAAAATATTGCCGAGTATAATTCCGTCAATCGGTGGCTTTATCGGTTCCGAACCTGTCGCCAAAACAAGTTTGTCATAATCGAGAACGGACTGCGAATTGTCGATTAAGTGTTTGACGCGCACCTGTTTATTTTTGCGGTCGATTTCAACTGCTTCGGTCTGGTTGAGCAGATGAACATTTTTAACCTGCTGAAAGAATATCGGGTCGCGTACGACTCCTGCCGGCGAACTCATCAGTTCTTTTTGGTCTTTCACCGCCCCGCTTATATAATAAGGAAGCCCGCAGCCCGCGTAAGACAGCAGCCTGCCCTTTTCGACAATAGTTACATCCGCATCCGGAACGAGCCGCATAATCTTGGCCGCCGTTTTGGGACCGGCCGCTACACCGCCGATTATAACAACCTTCATTGCCGGCTTTTTCTTTGCGTGTGCCTTTTCTTCCTGCTGCTGTTTATCAGACGCCAAAAGTTTTACAATTATTTCCGTCCCGCCCAGATGTGATTTTTCGATATGAATATTTCCGCCCGCCGCTTCGACGATTGCCTTGACGAACGCCAGTCCCAAACCTGTCCCCGGCCGTGCCGACTCGCGTGCGCCGGGCGTCCTGAAAAACGGCAGAAAAACTTTTTCACGATTTTCTTCTGCGATGCCTACGCCTGAATCCGCGATTCTGATTTCAAAATTTTTCATCGCTTCGTTGTACAAAAGAATCATTTCGATTCTTCCGTTATCAGGCGTGTACTTTATCGCATTGGCAAGAATCGCGTCGAGCATTTCCATAATTGCCGCCTGATTGCCCAAAGCGTACGCAGGCTCGGCGTTTATTTTCGCAGTCAGATTGATATTATGTTTTTCCGCCTGTTCATTGAAAGTTTCAGATGCGTTGCGGACAATTGCAGACAGTTCGACAACTCCCTTGAATGCCGCCGGTTCGTTTATTGCTCGTGAGATTGACAATAATCTTTGCGCCGTAACCAGTGTCTGGTCGCAGCTGACGATCGCGCGGGACAGCAGGTCTTTTTGTTTGGCGGAAATCGGCCCTGCGAATTCGCCCTGAATTGTCTGAAGAATCGTCCCGATTGAGGCCATTGGCCCTTTAAGCTGATGGGCGACCAGCGCCGCGAATTTCAAAGGGTCTGATATGATATTTTTCATATAATAGTTATGATAATGTATATTTCCAAAAATTCAAATATGTTCTGACCGGAACCAAATACCGACCAAAACTATCACTATTCACTAATAACTAACGACTAAGGTTTTATTGACAATTACTTATGTTAATTGTACAATATAACATTCAAATCAGCCTGAGCCTTTAGCGGCAGGTCTTAGCCGCAATGTTTGACTTCATAACTATTTGCGCAGCAAATGGTTAGAGGTTGGAGTGTATAAAATGACCGATAAAAAACAACCGATTGACACCCATGTGCATTTAGAGATGGAGCCTGAAATCAACAAGTTTTTCAAGGCTTGTGTTAAGGCCCAGGCCAGCGACCTTCACCTCAAGGCAGGCCAGCCCCCGAAATTGCGTATGCGAGACGGCATAAAAAACACAAATGGCGAGCCGCTGGACTCTAAAAAAATTGAAAATCTTGTTTTTGAGATTATTAGCGACAAACAGAAGCAATTCTTTATGGAAAACGGCGCTCTCGACTTCGCGTATGAGTTCAGTGATTCGGACAGGTTCAGAATTAACATCTTCAAGCAGCGTACAAAAATCAGTCTTGTCGCCAGAAGAATTACGTCAAAAATTCCGCCCTTTGAATCGCTTCACCTTCCGCCGATGGTTCAGAAAATCGCTGAAACAGCCCATGAAGGCCTTGTCCTTGTTACCGGCCCTACCGGCTGCGGAAAAAGTACGACACTTGCATCGATGATTGACCACATTAACACTTTGCGTTCGTGCCATATCGTTACGATTGAAGACCCGTTGGAATTTGTGCACATGGATAAAAAAGCAATCGTGTCGCAGCGTGAAATCGGCATCGACGTTTTGGATTACGGTGATGCGATGCGGTCTTTGATGCGTCAGGACCCGGACGTTGTGCTCATCGGCGAAATGCGTGACCGCGAAACATTCACCGCCGCGATGCGTGCCGCCGAAACAGGACACCTTGTTTTCGGTACTATGCACTCCGCAAGTGCTTCGCAGACGATACAACGAATTCTCGACCTTTTCCCGCAGGACGAAAGAGATCTCGCACGTCAGACATTTTCGATGGCTTTCCAGGCTATCATCAGCCAGGTAATTCTGCCGAGCATCAAAAAAGACTGCGGAAGAGTACCTGCTGTGGAAGTATTGCTTACCAATCCGATTGTACGAAAGCTTATCGCTGACAAGCGTGAAGCCGAGCTTGGTTCCGTTATGAGAGCCTGTCAGAATGAAGGTATGCAGGACTTCACAGAAAGTCTTAAAAGACTTGTCGAAACAGACTGGATTGACCTTAAGACAGCGCTTGGAAACGCGCCGAACGTCGAAGAACTTAAAATGTCGCTCAAGGGAATCAGGGCAAGCGCGGGCGTTATTCTTTAATTTCAAACAATATTCAACCGGAGTAATAAATGCCGACAATTATAGCACAAGTACAGATGGGGTTTTATATTTCGCCGATAAAGCTGGTGGTTTTTGTCATTGGTTTTTTGGCATGGCTGCCGCTGCTTAGCTGGGTGCATCAGGATTCGCTGCAGGTCAGAACAAACGTAAAAAAATGGACGACTATCTTCTTTACTGCCGGCGTGATTGGCCAGTTTGCATGGCTGTTTGTGCCGATGTTTTTCATAGGCCTGACACTATATATCATTCTCCTCGGCGTATCCTCATTGCTCTACATAATGCACCGCAACAGTCTTGTCGATGAATTCCAGAAACTGCTCACAGTCCAGCATATCAAAAGTCTTTTCGTGGATGAAAAGAAAATCCTCAATAAAATTGAAAAAGGTTTGGTCTTTTTTACAGCCAACAAGAACAAAGTTCCGCCTCCGTCGCCAAAGACGCCGGAATTTTTCGGATACAAAACTTCGCAGGAATTTTTCGACGACGCCATTTGGAGAAGGGCCGAATTTGTCCTGATTACCCCCGCTCCAGACCAGCAGTACGCGGTAAATTATGTTATTGACGGCGTTACGGAAAAACAAAATCCAAGAACGCGAGAGGAAGTCGAATATTTCGTTCGCTACCTGAAGAATCTCGCAGACCTCGAAGTCGAAGAGCATCGCAAGCCGCAGACCGGCAGATTCACCGTCCAGAAAGACGGCAAATCGTATGGCTGGGAAGTTATAACAGCCGGTACATCAGCCGGCGAGCAGATTCGCCTGCGTTATACCGCTGATTACAATTTCAGAAAACTCGACGAGTTGGGGCTTATGCCGGACCAGCTCGAACAAATGAAAAGCGTCGCCAAAGGACCAAGAGGGGTATTTTTGGTTACGGGCACAAAGAAAAGCGGCATGACCACGACATTCTATTCGATGATTCGCAACATCGACCCGTTTTTAAATAACATTAACGTTCTTGAAAAGAATCCTGAATGTGAAGTGCCGAACGTAACGCAGATTTCTTTTGCGCTTAGCGATACCGGCACAACGACCTATGCCAAAAAATTCTATCAAATGCTCCGCACCGGCCCCGACATCGTCGGCGTCGAACAGGGCAACGACAAGGAAATCGCCAATCTCGCCTGTACGCTTATAAAGGATAACAAGGCGACGTATATGACGTATGAAGCCGTGAGCGTAATCGACGCGTTTGTAAAATGGCTCACGCTTGTCGGCGACAAAGCGCTGGCAATAAACAGCCTTGTCGGAATTTCGAATCAAAGACTCACAAGAAAGCTGTGCGAGCAGTGCCGCACACCGTACGAGCCGAACAAAGACCTGCTCCGCAAGCACAACATTCCGTCTGACAACATCACCGCGTTTTATCGTCACGGCGAAACAGCGTACAATAAACGCGGCAAACCGGTTTTGTGTACAAATTGCCAGGGCACAGGTTTCCACGGCAGAACAGCAATATTTGAATTGATTATCATCGACCCGCAGACAAAGCAGCTTCTGCTGCAGGCAAAAACCGTAAACGATATTGCCGCGATTTTCAGACGCGCTAAAATGCTTTACCTGCAGGAGCAGGCCATTAGAAAAGTTGCACAGGGTGTTACTTCGATTAACGAAGCCATCAGAGCGCTTTCAGGCCCGCAGGAAGCCGCAAAAAAACCGCAAGCCCCTGCTGCCGCACAGTCCCCCGCACAACAAACACCGCCACAATCGCAAACGGAGAAAAAATGATTGCCGAATTAGTTGTTATCACTGTTATTCTTACGACAATGGGGTACATTTATTTGAAAGGCTCTCTTGTCAAATCGTTCGTATTATTTATGTGTTCCCTTATCGCCGCGGTCGTTGCGCTTTCATTTTTTGAAACCGCAGGCAGAATGGTAATCGGCTATGGCTATGGCGGTCAGTGGGTTTTCACAGGCGTACTGATTTTGATTTTCGCGATTACTTTTATTGTACTAATGATAATCGCCGAGAAAATCGAACCGTTCGAATTATTCTTTGGCGATTTGCCGGACCGTATCGGAAAATGCCTGCTGGCGATTCCGACAGGCTTGATTATCGTAGGCATTTTGTTGATTGCCGTGAATTTATCGCCGCTGTCAGAAAAATGGCCGTACGAGCGTTACAAGATGGACAGTACGACTGGTTCGCCGGACCAGCCGGACAAAGCTTTGATTTTAAATGCTGACGGTTTCACCGCCGGCCTTGCATCAACTATAAGTAAAGGTTCTATGTCGGACAAAAAAAGCCTTGCGGTTTTCCATCCGATGTTATTGGACGAATTGGCATTAAACCGCAGTATCGAGGATGAATCAAATCCGATTATAGCCGGCACAGACGCGATTGCTGTGAAGAGTGCTTGCTGGGCGTCTGACATACTGGCCGAAAAAATCAAAAAAGAGCCGGGAAAAAAACCGATTATCGTGCAGGCAGAGATTCGCAATTCATTGGTAAAGGAAGGCGGCGCATTGTTCTCCGTTGAATCGGGAATGGTTACATTCACGTTTGCGCAGGTCAGACTGATATGCACAGACGCACCGGACAGTTACAAAGGTACAGGCGAACTGGAGTTTCCGATTGGCTGGCTGAATCCTGACGGCTCGATTGTAACAAAGGCTTTGAAGGAAGAGATTAAGCTTTCAGGCCAGGATTTCCCGGACGGCACAAAGACTATTGATTTTATTTTTAATGTTCCCACCGGAAAAACTCCGGCAATGCTGCAGTTCAAGATTAACGCCGTTGCGGAGATAACCCGCGTCAAAAAAGCTGACGAAACGGAAGCGGCAGAACAGACTAAATAAATGTCAAAAAATTGGTTAGCCCAGCCAACATTTCAATCCTCGCAGGGGACTTTGGCTGGGTTTATTAAATTCTGCAGGGTAAGCCAGAGCCGCGACCGTTGTACAAAGAGAAAATCTCGTTTAATATTAAATTTGAAATTGGTGTGTCGTGGATAAAAAAATTAAATTAATTCTGGCTTCGCTGATATTTTCATCAGTCATAGCTTTTCTTGTTTTTTTGTACATCATCACGGAGGTAAAGCACCTGTTGCCGACTAAGGCTGCTTTAATACTTGGCGCAGCGGTTACGATTGGTGATTCGTTAGCGGCTTTATATCTTCTTTCCCGCCCCGCCAAACCAAAAGAATAAACACATCTAATTTAGCCGATTGCGGAAAAATGAGGACTGGCTCAAGTCGAGCCGCGTTTTTAGCGGCGAGTTGTGCCCATCCCAATTTTTCTGTAATTTTTGTTTTTTTCTGCGAATTTCTGTCGATTCTATGTTGTTTCACTGTGATTTACTGTTATTTATCTGCATTTATTTGCTGAAAAGTATTAAAAACACGGTTTTTGGGGATTAAATACGCGCAAT
Source organism: Planctomycetaceae bacterium (assembly GCA_021371795.1). Classification (NCBI taxonomy): domain Bacteria; kingdom Pseudomonadati; phylum Planctomycetota; class Planctomycetia; order Planctomycetales; family Planctomycetaceae; species Planctomycetaceae bacterium. Next base: position 77,312 of record JAJFVK010000021.1, read on the forward strand.
TCAATGGGTTTTGAGCAAAAATCTGCGCAATTCGCGCATAAATGCGTGCAAGTTGAAGGTTTTTTGCGTGTAATAATTCGCAGGTTTGCAAAATTTGCGCAGGAAATCGCGTGCGCAGATTAACAAAAACTTTCATGAATTTTCTAAAACGCGCGCGGAATTAACGGTATGTATAAATCAGAAAATGTGATGAGGATTGGCAATTAAGAATTCAAAATTAAGAATGTAGTTTATACTTCGACTGTTTCCAGTTCCCTGACATCGATTTCCATCAGGTGGTCGAGGTAGGTGCTAAGTTCGGTGATGGAGAATTTGGCGAGAAACTCTGGTTTTGCGCTCTTGTTAATCTGACAGATAAAGTCTATTATTTCTCGCTTACTCATTTTTTTTCTCCGATAGTAAAATTCACATTTGACAATCTTAATATCGGAACATTTATTTATTTTTCTTTAATCCATTATTCAAAAGAACTTACAACGCCCTATAACTACTTTTGATTTTACACGCAACATATGGGGGGCAACCATAAAAAAAATTACATTATGTAGTTGCACTTCGCTGGCCGATAAGTATTATAGTGAGCGTGTCCTATAATAAACTGCTCTGGCGGGCAGCAAGACATTTATAATTTTTTTTGCAATTATCATATTTTTCACATTATTTATACCCTTGCCCACCGGACATCTGGAAAAATTCAGCGTGAGAAACGTATGTTTAGCCTTGCTGATAATCTGTACAACCAGACTGTAAGCCCGGAAATGCCCAAATTCAAGTTATGGAATTCTATGGGTATGCTGCTTACCTACAAATGCCCTGCTGCCTGCGGCTTTTGCTACTATCGGTGCAGCCCGGCCAAAGGCGGTCTGTTAAGCGTTGACCTGGCAATTGCCGCGTGGAAAAGTTTAATCACCCTTGCCGGCTCATCAGCTAAAATCCACATCACCGGCGGCGAACCGTTTTTATACTGGTCGCATCTGGCAGAGATTCTGGAAAAGGCCGCCGAGCTTGGTTTAGGCGAAGTTGACGCGATTGAAACAAACGCATTCTGGGCAGAGGACAAGGCAGACATCATCAGAAAGCTCAAATTTCTCGATTCGCACAACGTCAGAAAGATGAAAATCAGTTACGACCCATTCCACGCCGAGTTTGTGGAACATCGAAAGGTAAAACTGCTTGCCGACACGGCCGCCGAGATTCTTGGCAATGACCGGGTGCAGGTACGCTGGCAGGAGTATCTGGAACAGGGACTGGACGTTATGAAGATGCCGGACGATGAAAAAATGAAGCTTTTCGTCGAATCCGTCAAAAAATTCCCCTGCCGATTCACCGGTCAGGCAGCCGACAGATTGTCGGAAATTCTCGCGGATAAAGATGTTGAGGCAGTTTCAAAAAGCAACTGCGGCAATTCGTTTTTGTCCGCCAAAGGCATTCACCTTGACCCTTTCGGCAATGTCTTCAGCGGCACGTGCAGCGGGATTGTGATTGGAAATATCACAAAAGAACCGTTAGAAGAAATTTGGCGGAAATTTGTTCCGAGCAAAATGGATGTAATAGACGTATTATTCAGAGAAGGCCCTGCCGGCCTGCTTGAAAAAGCAGTTAAGCATGGGTACCAAAAACGCCGATTATATTCTGGTAAGTGCCATATATGCACGGATTTACGTCAATTTTTCTTTGACAAAGGTTTGTATAGCCCGATAATAGGGCCAACGGAATGTTATAACTAAAGTTAGCCCCCAGCTTTATGCTGTGGGGTCAGAAAAAATTATGAGCGAAACGAATTACGACTCGATTTTTGGCAAGCTTGTTCTCGATCAGGGCTTTTGCACTGAAGACGAACTGACATACTGCAAAAAGCAGCTCAAGGACAGAGCCGCGGAGAATCCCGCCACCCTTGAGCAGTTGTTACTGTCTAACCGTTTCATCACTCCGAATCAGGCAAAACGAGTCAAGCAGGTTTCAAAAGAGAGCACAAAAGAAGGTGCTGCCGAGCAGATTCCCGGCTATAAAGTTCTGGGCAAACTCGGAGCAGGCGCAATGGCTATCGTTTACAAAGGCAGACAAATCAGTCTCGACAGAATTGTCGCCATAAAGATATTACCCCGCAGATTCAGTGAAAATCCCGATTATGTGAAGAGATTCTATAAAGAGGGAAAAGCGGCTGCAAAGCTGAACCATAACAACATCGTTGGGGCTTACGACGTAGGCGAGGCCGGCGGATACCATTATTTCGTAATGGAATATGTCGAAGGCAAAACTCTTTACGAAGACCTTTCCAAGGGCAAAATTTTCACGGAGTCGGAAGCTGTGGCGATTACAATGCAGGTTGCAAGCGCGCTTGCTCACGCTCACGCAAAAGGCCTGATACACCGTGACGTTAAGCCGAAAAATATAATGATAAACAGCGCAGGAATCGTCAAGCTGGCGGATTTGGGTTTAGCTCGCGATACTGACGATGTTGAACTGGCCAAAAGCGAAGCCGGCAAAGCGTTCGGCACACCGTATTATATTTCGCCGGAACAGATTAGGGGCGAGATTGACATTGACGGCAGATGCGATATTTATTCGCTGGGCGCAACTTTTTATCACATGGTTACTGGCAGAGTGCCGTTCGAGGCGACAACGCCGTCGGAAGTTATGCGAAAGCATTTGAAAGAGCCTCTTATACCTCCCGACCACATTAATACCGCTCTTTCGGCCGGCTGTTCGGAAGTTATCGAGATGATGCTCGAGAAGAACAAGCACGAAAGATACGCTTCAGCGGAAGAATTGCTGACGGATTTGGAAGCTGTTCGCAAAGGTGAACCGCCGCTGGCGGCAAGAAGGAAGTTTAATCTTCAGGATCTTCAACAGCTTCAGGAAGGCCAATCGATTGAGGTTGAAGAAGTTGCGGACCAGGATGCCATGATTAGCAGATATAAGGTATTAACGGTTATTTTAGGTTCTGTGATTTTGGTTTTGATATTGCTTGTTGTGTTCCTTTTCGCGCAAAGGTAATGGCATTTCCTGTTTTGGAGTTTGTATGACTAAAGGCGGAGCCAATTTTACAGCACAGGAACTTGCGTTAGTTTTAAGTCATTACGACATTGGCATAATCCAGCGGATTAAATCCCTCACTGGCGGCAGTAAACGCGCACCAAAACAAATTATCGTTTCGGACAAAGGCAGATATTTTCTCAAACGGCGGACAACCTGCAAAGATACACGAACTCGGATTGAATTTGCGCATTCCGTGCAGAACATTTTGATTGAAAAATGTTTTCCGGTTTCAAAACTCCTTCGCACCAAAGACGGCAATAATACATTTTTAGAGCTGGGAAATTACATATATGAACTTTTTGAATTTGCGATGGGCGTCAGGTTTGATTCCAGAATCGAACTGGTCGAAGACGCCGGCGTAAGACTCGCCATATTCCATCAGATATTGAAAAGCTGCAAGTTTCCGTCAATGTCGCACAGGAGCAGTTTTCACAACAGCAAATCTGTGCGGGAACATTTGAAAAAAATCGGTTCTGATGAAGTTACATCGAATCTTATGACCATGTATGATAATTCGAGTGTAAATGTAAATCAGTTTGGTTTTGACAAATGGCCGAGCGAAATTGTGCACGGTGACTGGCATCCGGGCAATATGCTTGTCGCAGGCGATAAGATATCGGCGGTGTTTGATTTTGACTCATTAAATCTTGCGCCGATTTCAACGGACATCGCCAACGGCGCACTTCAGTTTTCCATTATAGGCGGCCGACAGGAAACTTCCGACTGGCCGGACTTTCTGGACGAAACAAAATTTAACGCGTTTTTAACCGGCTATTGCAAAGCGAATCCGATAAGCGAAGACGAATTAAAATCGCTGCCGGATTTGATGATTGAAACGCTTATAGCGGAGGCAGTTCTACCAATCGCCGCAACAGGGTATTTCTCTAATTTTTCAGGCACAGATTTTTTAGAAATGATTCAACGAAAATGCCTGTGGATTAAAAATAACAAGCAATCGCTCGTAGATGGAATTATGAGCAAAGTCTCTCTAAATCGCTGATTTTTGAACCAGCAAAAAAAACGGTGTCAGGAGTCGTTTTTTATCTGGAAAGTTTTTTTCGCTTTTGAAGCTTTTTTAATTCCGCAGTTCCACTTTGCCAATATTCCAAAACCTCTTTAGGCGATTTGCCTTCAAGTTCTTTCTGAACCAACTCCGCCCCGCGTCGTTTCATTTGAACGCAATCAAAAGTTTTAGTTTTCATTTTCTATCACCTCCGGCGGCGAATATATCGCAATTTTGCCAAAACCATTAAGAGTATTCACAGCGTTATATAACGGGATTTTCTGAAAATTCACTATATGCTTAAAATTCCAACTCACTATCAATTCTGCTTTCGACACTGTCGCCATCGCCACATGCATAGCATCGGTAGCATATTTTGCGGATACTATACCGGCCTGAAGATATGCCTGCTGCAACCGTATTACGCTGTCGGAAATTTCCGCGATTTGAGCAAAAACAAGAAAATTATTAAACAGTTCGAGAACACGTTTAGGCCCGGCCTGTATTTCTTTATGTACAAGTTCAGATGTTATAAGTGTGAATATCCCTCTCTCTACAGCATCAAAAAATGCTTTGCTGGCAACATCAAATTCATCGTCAAATACTCCGCCAAACACAGATGTATCAGCATAAACCCTTGTATTTCCAGTTTTTATAACAGAAACCATACAATGATTGTATAATATCAAACAGGCTATTGTCAAATAAAAAAAGAGCAGACTACGTTAATTACTCGCAAAGTCTCTCTAAATCGCTGATTGTCAAATCGCTCACCGAATCAATAATCAAATCTGCATCTTCAAGCTCATCAGCAGGATAACTGTTTGTAATCCCTATAATGCGCATTCCGGCTTTTTTTGCCGCGTTAATGCCCCACTGCGAATCTTCGATAACGATACATTGGTCGGCCTGAATTTCAGAATGGTTTTTCTTATTGGTTAACTCCAAGGCCTTCAGATAGCCCTCCGGGTCGGGCTTGCCTTTTTCGACATCCTCCGCACAGACAATCACATCGAAACAATCCGCAAAATCTGACCCTTCAAGCATCAGTTCAATATCGTCTCTCGAAGCGCCGGAGTAAATGCCAATTTTGATCCCGCCGGTGTTGAGCATTTTTATAAATTGCGGAATGCCCTCAATTAAATGTTCCGCGTGCCTGATAAGCTGCTCGAAGAAAATTCCCTTTTGGTCAATCAGCATTTCAATCTGCGGAGTATCAATATTAAGTTCGAACTTGTCACGAACTGCCTCGAACATCTGCGTGTCCGTGTAACCAAGATACGAAGTATAATACTCGTCTTTGTCGAGCTGAACGCCGAATTGCTCCAGAACCTTATTTGTGGCTGCAAAATGAGACGGCTCGGAGTCGGCAATGACTCCGTCAAAATCGAATATAACTGCTTTAACCATTATTTCTCCGTTGGCACCGCGCCGGCAAGAGCGTCGTACTGCTCAAGCGATGATACATTGCCGCTCATAATGGATTCAATCAGAGATTTAATCAATGAAGCGTTTTTCGTTATATATCTGCGGGCAAGCAATTCCTTGCGTTTCTTCATACTCATTTTTGTCTGCCCGTTATCACTCTTCGGCGTTTCGACATCGATATCAACTTTACCGCTTGCCTGCTCACAGAACAAGTATCCGCAAATAATCGCTATCGCAGTATCAACGAGTTCCCTGCCGTGCAAATCCATATACTCAACGCCCTTTTCCTTAACATAAACAACAGCCTTGAGCAGAAGTTCGGTATTGGCTTTGAGAATCGCGAGCAAGTCCTGAACCTGCGGTTCGTATTGCTTTTCGGCAAGTTCCGCGATATATTTTTCACACGTTCCGCTACAAACGCCGCGAACAGCCGCGACAACCTGCAACTGACTTGTGCCTTCATAAATCGTGGTGATTCTTGCGTCTCTTGCAAGTCTTTCGCACGGATAGTCACGCATAAATCCGCTACCGCCGAGAACCTGAATAGAATTATATGTAACTCTGTTGCACATTTCAGAGCTTAAATATTTCGTCATCGGCGTAAGCATACCGGCGTATCTGCCGTAGCGTCTTGAAGCGTCTTTGACTTTCTTCAACTGCTCTTTATCGGCAGGAGGATTAATCTCGAGCGTCTTGGTATAACTTATATCATAATCAACCACCCTGCTTGTTTCGTAAAGAAGCGCGCGAGCGGTTTCAACTTCTATTTTCATATCGATAACCAAATCGCGAACAGCCGGTAATTTTTCAATCGCTCCGCCGAACTGTTTTCTGCTGGCGGCGTAATCTCTTGCGATTCTGTATGCGGCTTCGGCGATACCCAGCGACTGGCCGGAGATGCCGAGTCTTGCGCCATTCATCAGGCTCATAACATAAGGAGCAAGTCCGCGTCTTCTTTCGCCGACAAGTTCGCACGGCGTGTTATCGAAAAACAGCTCGCAGGTTGGCGAACCGTGAATGCCGAGTTTGTCTTCAGTTCTGCGGACGTGAACTGTCGGGCCGCTGTCGCAAACGAAAAGGCTCAAGCCAAGACCGCCGCTTCTGTCTGGTTCGCTTCTTGCAAGCACAAGCAATACTTCGCCGCAGCCGTTAGTAATGAAGCGTTTTACGCCGTGCAGATACCACTGGCCATCATCGCTCTGGAAAGCACGCAGCTTGCAGCTTTGCAAATCGCTGCCCGCGTCCGGTTCGGTAAGAACCATCGCGCCGGTAACTTTACCTGCTGCGAAATCGTGCAGATATTTTTGTTTTATTTCTTCTGACGCGAAGTAATTAATGGTTTCAGCAATGCCCTGCAAACCGAAAATATTCATTAATGACGCATCGGCACGCGATACAATTTCAATCGCGATTGAGTAAATGATATTCGGGCAATTCAAACCGCCGAAACGATAAGGCAGTGTAAAGCCCATCACATCGGCCTTTGCGAGCATATTAATCGATTCTTTAATGCCGTCGGCATATTTTACATTGCCGTCTTCACAAAGATGACTTCCCTGTCTGTCTATACCTTCGCTTCGCGGCCAGATAAAATCGCCGCTCAATTTTCCGATTGAGTCGAGCACGAGGTCGTAGTTTTCCGTTGCTTCTTTAAGGTTTACCGGTGCGTAGTCGAAATCCTTCGCGAATTTGAAACCTTCTTCAACAGCGTCCGCCACGCCAGGGATGTCGATATTCCTGAACAAAAACTGTATATCTTCGTTATCTTTATAAAAATTTGCCATTTTTCAACCTATTATTAACCACGAATTAACACGAATTTTCACGAATTAAATATTTTACTTACCAATCGCTAACCCCAACGCGGGGTTTCCGCCACTGCTCCAACGCTCATGGCTCTGATTTTAAACTCTCGCCTTAATAGCTTTAACCATTTTTGGAACGATGTCATTCAGGTCGCCGACAATTTTATAATGCGCTACATCGAAAATCGGTGCCGTCGGGTCATTGTTAATTGCGATAATCTTCTGGCTGTCGCTCATACCTGCCTGATGCTGAATAGCGCCGCTGATTCCAATCGCAATATACAGGCTCGGACGAACGGTTGTACCGGTCTGGCCGACCTGATGGTCGCGGTCGATGAATCCCAAATCGACTGCTGCTCTTGTTGCGCCGGGCGATCCGCCGAGTGCGTTTGCCAAGTCCCAAACAAGTCTGAAGTTTTCCTTGCTGCCAACGCCTGCGCCGCCTGCGACGACGATTCTCGACGCCTTGAGGTTTACTTTCTTTCCCTGTTTATGTTCGCGGATGATTTCAACCGGCAAATCGCTTTGCTGAATGGTAATCTTTTCAGCGAAAATCTGGCCTTTGCGTTTCACATCCGGAATCGGCATTTGCATAACGCCTTCGCGAACGGTCGCCATCTGCGGCCAGCGGTCGTAATTAATAATCGTCGCGATAATGTTTCCGCCGAACGCGGGACGAATCTGCAACAGAAGATTCTTATAAGTTTTGCCCTCCGCCTTGCTCTCGTGGTCGCCAATCTGCAAATCTGTGCAATCGGCAGTCAGACCAGCTTTAATAGCACTGGCTACGCGCGGGGCTAAATCTCTTCCGCAGGGCGATGCGCCGTAAATCATAATTTGCGGCTGGTATTTGTGAATCAAATCATCAATAACTTTGGCATAACTGTTCGTCTGATAGTGCTCGAGCAGCGGATTTTCGAGAACATAAACGCTGTCCGCTCCATACTGGCAGAGCTTTTCGGCCAAACCTTTAATCTGGTCGCCGATGAGAACTGCGCCGACTTTTACACCGAGTTTATCGCCGAGCATTCTTGCTCTTCCGAGCAGCTCAAGCCCGATATCCTCAAGTTTGCCTCCGTGCTGTTCGGCAAACACCCATACTTCGCCTTTGGGATTGACTGAAATCATAGAATCATCCTGAATATTAACTAATAGTCTTGTCTGTTATTAATTCGTGAACCATATCCGTAATACCGCTGTCTGTCGGCTCGACAGTTTTGCTTTCGCGAGCCGTGAGAACAACACTTTGAATCCTGTTTACTTTCGTAGGTGAGCCGTCTCTGCCGCACCATTGCAGGTCGGCTTTGAGATTGTCAAGATCCCACTGCTTAATCAAAAGCCCCTGCTTTTCGAGCTCGGCAATTTTCATATCCGCAAGCTCTTTGAGTTCCGCATCGCTTGCAGATGGGTTGTCTTTTTTAAGCTGTGCCTGAATTTCGACAGGTGTTCTGGCCTTTTTGTATTTCATCAGCCTCTTGGCGGCTGCGATTCTCGGCTCGTTAGCTTCGTCAATAACTGTCAGCAGCGCGGGCAGTTTGCATTTTACTTCCTGCCAGCCGTTGCCCATATTTCTTCTGGCTGTGATGGTATTGTTTTCGAGCCCGAGAAGTTCCTGGACATAAGTGATTTGAGGAATGCCAAGTTTTTCGGCAAGCTGCGGGCCAACTTGTGCGGTGTCGCCGTCGATAGCCTGTCTGCCGCAAAGCACAATATCATAATTAAGCTGCTTTACCGCACAGCTCAAAATATAGCTTGTCGCAAGAGTATCGCTCGCTCCGGCACGACGGTCCGTAACAAGAATCGCATCGTCTGCGCCGCGATAAATCGCCTGACGCAAAACTTCGGTCGCTGCGGGTAAACCCATCGTTACAACGGTAACTTTGCCGCCGAATTTATCTTTAATCTCAAGTGCAAGCTCCAGAGCGTTAAGGTCTTCCGGATTGAAAACAGCCGGCAACGCGCCTCTGTTGACGGTACCGTCGTCGTTCATCGCCTGGCCTGTAATTTTTTTCGTGTCAGGCACTTGTTTTATTGTTACAACACAGTTATAAGCCAATTTTACCTCCTTGTATAAAGGATTAATTTTTACTTCTGTACTTCTGTATGGGAAAACCCAAATTTGATACCCTATAAAGACCGGATAGTTTAGCTAAATTAGAAAATATGTCAACCAATAATTCCAAAATGCAACAAGAGAGATTCGCCATCCTGAAATGATTATTTCCCGGTCGGCATAACTCCAATACCCACACCTTCAACAGGACTTGCTTGGCCGGTTTTGACGTTATATTCGATGCCTTTGACCAAAACACCGTTTAGCATACACGGCATTTCGTCCGACCCCCAAATTTTCATATATTCTTCCGCCGGGTTATAAGTAAGCTCTTTGCCGGCGAATTCATTGCCGTCCTTTTCCTGATAAACAATACCATCACTGGCGACAAGTTTCGTAAGCTGGGTTTTGCCCGCCGCTGATTCGTTATAGTCAATGTCAATCTGTTTGGTATCGATTGAAGTTCTCGGGCCGTAGCCGGTATTCTCTATCGGCAGATAACCGATGTGTATGCCGGCGGTCTTTTCGCTGGTCGCCCTTACGTGCAGAGAGTTCGTATCCCACAGAAGTTTGGTAAAGCCCTCGACCAGTGCATAACACGGTTTTGACAACTTTTCCTGATTGGGTGTCCCACGTGGAATTTTTGAAGTATTGCCGTATTCGACCTGACCATTGCCAATCGCAACAATGTCTTTCGTTATGCCATCGTAATCAATGCGTTCGGATTTAAGTCTGACGTGGCTTAACTTTGTTTTTCCGCTGGTTCGCACCGACTCAAGCCGAACGTTCGGTCCGGCAATCGTGATATGCGACACACTGGAAGAAGCCATTATATCTTTGCTGTCCTGCTTTTTTGCGAAATCAGCAATTAGCTGTTTGCCGTAAAAAATATTCTCCTCATTATAACCAATCGCCTGTCTTACAAATACGCCTCTGACGTCTGTATTAAACACAGCCTGCATTTTCGGGATAGAAAATTCCGCACCCTGTTTGGCATTGATGACAAACGGCACTTTTTTCTTTCCGGTATCGCTTTTCACTTCCGGATACATAACCAATTCAACTTTGCCCTGGGTCGATGCGATTTCACCAAAAGCGTTATAATCGACAGTTTCAGCAATTAAAACATTACGCACACCGAGCCAGTCGCGAAGTTTTTTGTCCAGATCACGAAATGCTTTGAATTTTTTTGGCTTCCAGTTTTCGTATTCTTTGGCATCAATAGGTCTGACTATCATCGGGCCGTCGCATCGGAGCGTGGCTATCACATTAGCTTTGCCGGAAGTTTTAACCGGCGAGGGAATGTTCACATCTTTTGTATTTTCTTCGGATTTGGCCTGTTTGACTTCTTTTATATCGGCAGCAGAATTACCATTACTATCAGAGGCTTTCGCTGACTTTGTTTTTTCAGGCTTCTCTTTGTTTTTGTTTTGCGATGAACGTAAATTGGAAACCGAAACTTCTTCAGCCAGTATCACTTCCTCTTTATATTCGATTCTTACATTGTCTCTGAAGATACAGCGATAGTCTTCGTCCTGGTTCAATAACTTTTCTTTATTTTTGTCATCCTGCGACTTTTCAGAAGCAGCAACAGCAGAGCTATTTGAATCTGTCGCCGGCTTATTCGGCTCGGCTTTTGCAATTGCAACCTGCTGCGATGCGGCAGGCGGCTCATTTGTCGGTTCCAGGATATTCAGGTAGATGATTTTCGGAATCTTTAAAAATTCCATTCTGCTTGTATTACTGTTATAGACAATCTCCAACCCTTTTCCCAAAAGCTCCGCCTCTGCAGAAACGAAATTTATATCGTCTTTAGACCACAACATCGAACGGTCATCGTCGAACGAAACTTCGTTAAGATAAATAAAACTGTCCGAACGTTTGCCCTGCCCGAAAATATGCACAACCACATTGCCCTTAAGCACGGCCTGTTTCGGCGTTGGTCTGGCCCCTTCAAGATTTTCAAGTTCAACAAAGCCCGTGTCGGAAGTAATATCGCACCGCATATTTTGCTGATAAACACTCATAAACGGCTTGTCAAGTTCCCATTCGTCGCCGGATTTATGCAGAACTTTTTCAAATCCTATTACTCTCTCTAATTTTCGCGTCTTCGGATTGATTGTTTCAAAACGTGCCTGCTCGACACGTTCAACTCTCACCGGCCCTATTTGGCCGGAATTTGCATCTGCGGAATAAAGGTTTGCGTCATTGGAAGCCTGGTACTCTGCGCTGGGTGCTTTGATGCCTCCGGCGCTGCCGAACATTTCATAAAATATAAAAGCAACCAGCACTGCGAAAGTTGAAACTATCCATATTTTGACTTTTCGACTTTGAATCGTCATACAAGATACCGCTCCATCAGGGCATCCCACTGTCCCGTATTTTTAAGGATATATTCGATTACCTCGCGGACAGCACCGCTGCCGCCGGTTCGCGAAGTTATATAATGAGCGTAACTTTTTAATTCATCTACCCCGTTGGCAACAGCAACGCCAAAACCGGCGCGTTTGACAATTGGAATATCGAGCAAATCATCGCCGATGTATGCAATGTTTTTCGCTTCAAGACCTGTATCTGCAAGCAGCTTTTCAAAGCAGAGAAGTTTCTGCTGGCAAGGCTGGTACACATATTCGATTTTCAGTTCTTCCGCCCTTTTTTGTGTAACGGCGCTTTGTCTGCCGCTAATCATCGCGGTTTTAAGACCCGCCCGCTGCCACATTTTGATGCCATGGCCGTCAAGAAGATGGAAACTCTTGGATTCGCTGCCGTCGGAACAAATGGTTATCGTACCGTCTGTCAGGACGCCGTCGACATCCATCGCCAGCAGCTTAATCTGCTTAAGATCCGTCTTATTAGTTTGGGCCATCTTATCCTACAATTTTTAACGACACGATATCCTGAACGTCAATCATACCTACCGGCCTGTCTGAATCGTCAACAACCGGCAAATCGTCAATCCTGTGCTTATGAAAAATCGCCATAGCCTCTGCCGCAAGAGCGCTCGCCTTTATCCTCTTGCAGTTGGCGGTCATAATATCTTTAGTTTTGCACTGGAATACATCCTGACCGTTTTGGGCCATCAGTCTTCGCAAATCAGCATCAGTGATAATGCCCGTAAGTTTGCCCGCCGAATCGACAATCATAACAGCGCCGTGCCGTTTAATATCACTATTCTTCTTGAGCATTTCACGAACACTGTTGCTCTCGTTTGAGATGGGAAGCTTTTCATTCGGCTGGAACATCATCGACTGCTCAACTGTAATCAGTTTCGCACCCAAAGAACCGGCAGGATGAAATCTGGCGTACTCCTCAACGCTGAATTCCCTTGCCTTCATAACTGTTAGTGCAAGAGCATCGCCAATTGCCAGCATACACGTCGTTGTAACACTCGGCGCAACGCCAAGCGGACAAGCCTCTTCGAGTTTGCCCATACACAAAACGATATCGCTGTACTTTGCAAGACGTGAATTACTGCTGCCTGTGATTGCGATGAGTTTTATTTCAAGCTGCTTTACGATATTCATCAGCCGAAGGATTTCATCTGTCTCGCCGCCATAGCTTAACGCAAGCACGATATCATTTTTCTGCAATCTGCCCGCGTCGCCGTGAACGGCCTCGGCCGGGTGGAGAAAATGACTTGGTGTGCCTGTTGACGCCATTGTAGAGCTTATCTTCTGGCCGACAATACCGGCCTTTCCCATACCGGTAACGATAACCGAGCCGGTACAAGAATATATCATTTCCGAAGCCGCCGCGAAATCAGCACTTGCAGCAAGTCCAGCCATTTTCGCAACGCCTTTAGCTTCCGCGATGATTACCTGTGCTGCGTATTCAAGATCAAATTCCATTTCGCTTTCCTAATTCTGTTTTCTGTATTCTGTCTACTGTATTCTATAATTTAACCACGCCTTCGCGTTCATCATAACATACTACATTATATTGCTCTGCGGGGCAAGTTTCATCCGGCTTGATAAAAATGTGCAATTGCGCATCAGTTTCTATTTTAGCTATTGCCGCTCTTCTTTGGTTGAGCAGGAAATCTGCTATCGCCGGCGGTGCCGACAGTACAACTTTCTTAATTTCCTTGCGTGCCGCGGCTGAATTGAGAATCCTAATGACTTCTATCGCCGCAGAAGCCGGATTTTTGACCATTCCGGTTCCGCCGCAATGTGAACATCTCAAATAATTGCTGTACTGAAGGCTCGGCCTGAATCTTTGACGCGTCATTTCAATAATTCCAAACGCGCTGATTTTCAGGATTCTGCTTCTTGCCCTGTCATTTGCCAAAGCATTGCGGAATGTTTTTTCGACTTCGCGTCTGTTCTTTGAGTCGCGCATATCTATGAAATCGCAGATTATTAATCCGCCCAAATCACGCAGCCTCAACTGTCGTGCGATTTCCTTTGCGGCATCCATATTAATTTTCAAAGCCGTCTGCTCGGCGTTTTCGTGCTTTGTGAATTTTCCGCTGTTAACGTCAATCGCAACAAGCGCCTCTGTCTGTTCAATGATAATCGAGCCGCCGATTTTGAGTTCGACTCGTTTGGTATTTATTTTCCTGATTTCTTCTTCGATTTTATATTTATTGAACAGCGGTATCTTGCCGTCATAATAACTGACTCTTTTTATCATCCTCGGCTGTACAATTTGCAGAAAATCCCGGATTCTCTTGCAGACATTCTCGCTGTCGCAGATAATTTTGCTCATATTCGTATTGAAAATATCCCGCACCGTGCGAATCACAAGGTCGGACTCTTTATAAAGTTCCGCCGGAGCAGGTTCGCTGTCCGTACGCTTCTGGATTGCACTCCAGAGCCGATTGATATATTCAACGTCTTTTTGGACATCCTTTTTCGAACAGCCTGCGCTTGCGGTGCGAAGAATAAAACCTGTTTTGGCCGGTATCTGAACTTCGTCGAGCAGCGCACGCAGTCTTGCGCGTTCTTCCTCGTCTTCGATTTTCTGCGAAACGCCGAGATTGTGCATCCAGGGCATCATAACTACGTATTTGCCCGGCAGCGAAAGATACGTCGAAAGCGTCGGGCCTTTGGTGTTAATACCCTCTTTTGTTACCTGAACGATGAGATGCTGTCCGCGTTTGAGACACTGCTGAATCGGAGGCCTGTCTTTCAGCGCTTTGCGTTTGCCGATGTGCTCGGTAAAATCCTCACCTTTACGCATAAAATATTTCGGGTGCAGGTCGCTGACGTGCAGAAAGCCGTTTTTGCTCACGCCAAAATCTATGAACGCCGCCTGAATCGCAGGCTCGACATTGACGACCACTCCCTTGTAAATATTGCCGACATGGCCTGCCAGCGACTGCTTTTCGATATACAGTTCATCAAGGCTGCCGTTTTCAACAACCGCGATTCTGTTCTCCTCTGCCTCTGTTACATTAATAATCATTTCACTTGCCATATGCTGTCCTTAATACATTTGCCAGTTGACCCTCTTTCGAGTCGTCGAGATGCCCAGCCTTTCGGCTCCAAGCCCCAGCAGTTTGATTATCTCATCGGGCCGTACAGTTCCCCTGTCGGTGATAAGACAAACAACCTTAACCGCCTGCTGCGTTTTCTCGAACGATTTGAAAAACTGCCCGACATCCACTGTCCGGGAGTTTCCATTTTCGTCAACTGTTCTTTCAATTAATATTTTTTCATGGGAGGCGATTTGATCGTTAAGTTTATCAATCGCCGCCGAAACGTTTTCAATTTCCTGTCCGCTCATCTGTACTTCGTATTCCGCTTCGAGAGGTCTGAAACTCACCCTGCCGCTGTGGATCGCCAAATCAATCAGCGTAAAACCTTCCGGCAAATTTGCGGTAATATTTTTATAAATCTCCTTTTCTGACGCACCATCAGCCGCTATTTGCGCATAGAAAAGTTCATCTTCCGATTCCAGCCCGACGCTTTTGGGCAAAGGCAAAGACATTTTAAGACGCGGATTGTATCCCTGGCTGTAAATCAGATTCAGACCGCTGCGAATCAGCGTTCTTCCAACAGCCCTAAATGACTCCTGGTGCGATAAAAATCTGACATTTCCCTGTATTCTGTATCTTCCTGCCAGTGTTTGAACACTCTGTTCTATCTTCAAATCTCCAAATTTCTGCTTTGTTTTTGTATCTTGCAAAATATATCCGCTTCAGCGGATTCCACAATTTTGATTTTTAATATTTTATTTTTTATTTTACTTAAAATACTTCCGGCAATACTTTCATCGCTGCACTGCGGAGATAATTAATTACTTCTCTTTCCGAGTTCATCATCAGAACTTTTCTGGCGATTGCGTTGCACGATTCTATCGTAACAGACCTGACGAGCTTTTTAATTTCAGGTATCATCGGCGGAGCAAGCGAAAATGTACGGTATCCAAGTCCCAGCAGCATCATAATATATTCCGGGTCGGAAGCCATTTCGCCACAAATGCTGACGTTTATTTTCGCTTTGCTGGCATCGTGAATTATGCTTCGCAGAAGTTTTATAACCGCAGGGTCGGCACCGGAATACAAAGTCGAAACTCTTTCATTTCCTCTGTCAACCGCAAGCGTATATTGAATCAAATCGTTTGTGCCGATACTGAAGAAATCGCTTTCGCCGGCAAGAATCGACGCTGTCAATGCGGCCGAGGGCGTTTCAATCATTATACCGACCGGCACATTCGGATTGTATTTTATATTATCCTCGTCGAGGTCTTCCATCACATCACGCAAAATCATTTTCGCCTGCCGTAATTCGTGCAGACTGCTGACCAGCGGGAACATTATGCGGATATTGCCCTCGACAGAAGCCCGCAGAATCGCGCGAAGCTGCGTCTTGAACAGTACAAGATTCTGCAAACAGAACCTTATCGACCGCAAGCCAAGAAACGGATTCGATTCGCGTGTGAATCTCTTGTTTTGCGTAAATTTATCCGCGCCCAAATCCATTGTCCTGATAATCACAGGCATATTGCCGGTTACGCGCAAAACCTCTTTATATGCATTATAATGGTCTTCCTCGGTAGGCTCCATTTCGCTGTAAAGATAAAGAAATTCGGTTCTGTAAAGCCCGATTCCATGTCCGCCCTTGTCGAACACCATCTCGGCTTCATTTGGAAACTCAATGTTTCCGTACAACTCGACCATAACGCCGTCGCGAGTAATCGCGTCCATATCGCGCAGCGCATCAAGTTCACGTTCGAGCCTTTCAAACTCAGCGGCCAGTTCCCTGTATTGCTTGAGCGTTGTCTCGTCCGGGTCAATAATGACAACGCCACGATTGCCATCGATAATAACCGTCGCCATCGGCGCAAGATTGCTTGTTACGTCCTCAAGACCGACAACAGCCGGGATGCCCATAGAACGCGCAACAATTGCAGTATGACTTGTCCTTCCGCCTGCATTGGTCGCAAATCCCTTGATATATTTTTTATCAAAGCCTGCCGTTTGCGTGGGACTAAGTTCGTGCGCGACAATTACAACCTCATCGCTTATGTGCGCAACATCCTGTTTTTTTTCGCCCAAAAGCTGCCGCAACAGACGTTTCTCAATATCATATATATCGGCGGCACGTTCACTGATGTATTTATCCGGAACGCTTGCGAAATGATTGGCGACTTCGCGTAAAGTCGTGGAAATGGCGTATTCAGCGGTCAAAAGCTCATTATAAACCAGGTCGGTGATTTTTTTGCGAAGATTTTTATCCTTGAGAAAACGCAGGTGCACCGCGAAAATATCTTTGATGTTCTCACTCTCGAAATCTTTGCCGGAATGAATATCCTCAAGTTCCGCTATCGCCCTTTTAAAAGCATCGCGGACTCGCTTGACTTCAGAAACTTTGACGGATGAAAGTATAGACCTTCTCGGAATCCGGTAGTCCGCCGAATCTATGACAAGAGACTTGGCTATCGCAATTCCCGGCGATACCGCAATACCTTTTTTAATTTCCATATCCTTACCTCTGACAGCCCGCCGGCATTACTATTCTTTCTGCAGCCATGCAGGCTCGTCAAACATCCTGACTTCAATAAGCTCTTTCAGCGCATCGGTCGCAGCTTGCGCATCAACTCCTTCAGCGGTTACTTTCAATTTCGTCCCCGCAGCAGCAGCCAGCATCGCCATGTGCATAATGCTCTTGCCGTCAACATTGATCTTGTCATTGCTGACGTTTATCTTGCTCGCAAATCGGCTGGCAGTATCCACGAACTGCATCGCAGGCCGCATGTGCATACCGTTTGCGTTCTTTATTTCAACCTCAATACTGACTTTTTCAGCCAATACTCGGCCTCCTGCCCTTTAATCTGTAAAATACTATTATTATAACAATTTATTCTGCGCGATTACCAGGATGGATTCTGGTCGGCTTCGACAAGCAAGTCTTTTATCTGGTCAACTGTTTCAGATTGTCTAAGGAACTTTCTGAAGTTGTCGTTTTGCAGATGCTCGAATATCGATTCCATCGCCTGAAGATGCTGGTCGCCTTCGGTTGGGCTAAGCAGCAGTATAATCGTATATACCGGCTGTTTATCCAGCGAAGAAAAATCTATGCCTCTTGCGCTGATTCCGATAGCGGCGACAATTTTCTTCACTAATTTATGCCTAATGTGCGGCACAGCAACACCTTTGCCAATGCCGGTACTGGCTTCATTTTCCCGTTTAATCACGGCTTTAGCGATTTCAGCCGAATTTTCTGCACTAATCTTCCCTGTTTTTTCAAGGATTGCTATTAGTTCTTTGATCGCATCGTCTCGCTTAACCGCTTCGAGTCTTGGAACTATCGCTTTAGAACTAATTACATCTGCAATTTTCATATTTGCTCCTGAATCTTTCCAATAAACCTTTCTGTTTATTGCTGCCCGTGTTTATTGTCACGTTCTTTTTCTTTTTGCTTTACAAGCTGACGTTCGACTTTCTTCACGGCTTCATCTACACAGGCATACAAATCCTGTCCTAATTCTTTACCAATAAATATATGATTATGTTTACCCCTTGCGATTACTTCCACACTGCATTGCTGACCATCTTTTCCGCCTTCTATTATTACTTCTACAGTAAGAATACTGCTGTAAAATTTAGAAAGCCCATCAACTTTTTCTTCGATTCTGCCCTTGATTGTATCTGTTATTGTGATATGTTTGCCGACAATTTTAGTTTCCAAATCACTATCTCCTTAAACAATATGATTGTGTAATTGAAGACATCCCGCAGAACGAGACTGTTGAACATGCATATACAATTTCTTGTAAAACCTGCATTTCCCCTGACTTATAATTGTTTTTAGTATCTTTTATTCGGCTTAACATCAGCCGTTTACAACTGTTTTTCTATTAAACTGTAATAAATAACATCGATAAATTCAACAATTACTTTACTTTACGCCATATAATACGTCAACAAAAATCGTCATACTTTTTATAGGGCTTTTAAGCAGAATTGAAGATGTCAACAGTAAAGACTTATAGAATTGAGGAAAAATAGAATCGCCTTATTGCGGTAAACATCAAATACACCACCAAGGGAAAGGCAAACGCACCAAGCACACCCGCCCGGCTAGTACCCTCCTATTGGCTGTGTAAAATACACCTAACGTTGTCCGGAGATATATTCTCCGGACAACGTCAATGTTCTCGCCTTATTTCCTTCGAACTAAACCCAACACGCCAAGAGTTAACAGTCCAACGGTTGCCGGCTCAGGAATACATTCCGTTGAAACGGTAATGTAATCAATATCAGCACCGCTGTCGTGTATCTTGATAAAAATTGTTTCAGATGCCGGATTTGGATAGATACGCCAGTGAGCATTAAGCACATACCAACCATCTGTATATCCCCATTGATCGTAGGTCGGATCAATCGTCCAGCCTAATACTTCAATATTGGTCGCGGTCGGTACAGTAGCAATGACCTCTGCGTCTGTTTTCGTCAGGTCTGCTCTGAATCCCATCGTCAGCCATACATCCTTATAAGGATTAAGTACCTGGCTGTTAGGAATCCACAGTGTTGCAGTTGTTTCCTCGCTGGCCCATACACCGTTTCGGCCAAGAAAAGTCGGATACCAGCCCGGTTCGGCACCGCACGCTACGCCGGTTACAGTAATAGCCGCCTCGGCTGTGCCATAGAGGTTTGCACTAATTTCAGGTAAGGCCGGATTGTCAGCATCATCAAAAGTCCATGTTTGCGAAGTTACATACGCAGAATATGCGGCGGAATTGAACAATGCCAACAACAACCCTACCCCCACTAATACTACCTTATTCTTCATCTCTCTTCCTTCCAAATGAGTTTACAAAAACACCTTCTCCATTAAAACGCAAGGGGCATTATCCCTAAAAGAGTTTTTGGAGTCAACTCGTCAATTAGAATGTCATCAGAAATGATGAAGACGACCTGCCGACATTTCGAGCCGGCAGGTCATATTGTCATATATTTTTATCTTTTTTTACGGCCAATCAAGGAAAGAATCGCACCAAATCCCAATACCGCTAACGTTGCAGGTTCTGGAACTGCAATACATATCGTATCTACTGCGATATAGTCAACGTATGCTCCGCTGTTAAGCAGTGTAAAACGAATAGTTTCTGAAGATGGATTTGGAGAAATTCCCAGTCCAAAAGTTAGTGTTCTCCAACCATCGCTTAATTCAACAAAGTTGAAACCAAGATCTGTTACAGTAACACCTGTCGGAGCCAAGACATCATAACCAGTTCCAAGGACAAACCCGCTTGTCGGAGCATTTAATACATCCGGAGGAAAATGCCCCCTGCAGCCAACTTCAATCCAAATTTCCTTGTAATCGTTTGTGATAGGATTGTTTGGAATTGTTAAATCCACGACCGCGGTATCTCCAATCCAGACACCTGAACGTCCCTGATAGTCCGGCCTCCACTCGCCTACTGTCGTAATTGTACCCGCCGTAACAGTAATCGCCGCAGAAGCATCGCCATAAGGGTTCTGGTCAATTTCCGGAGCAGCAGGATTGTCAGTATCATCGAACGTCCACTTCTGATATGTTGAGCCGGCAACACCTCTTGTCCACCACATTCCTGCAGAAGCAAAATTCGCAAGGCTGCAAATAATTAATACACAAATTACAATTTTCGAAATCTTTTCCATTAGTTTTCTCCTTATACCTGCTGCCGATTTAACGCTGAAATTCTACACATTTTCAGCATTACAGCAGCCGTTAAAAAATATTATTTTCTTCCATACCAAACTAACCCCGGATGCTTTTTGCACACCCCACAGTTGTCTGTTCAAGCTGTTCATATTTTTGTTTGTGCCATATCGTTCCTCCTGAATCCAATCACATTATTTTTCACTTACCGTTCTGTATATATTGTCAGCCATCGCTAAACTGCATCGTCATAATTTTTGCGAATAACACCGCGCGGGCTAAAGCCCACCCTACCAATTATTTCATCACTGATTTCGCAGATTACACAGATTTTACGGGTTATTTTTTTTGTTTCCGCGTCATCTGTGCAATCCGCGATTCATTTACTTTTCTATTTCTTTCTTCTGATTAAACTCAACATACCAAAACCAAGAATACTCATTGTTGCCGGTTCCGGAATAATTATGGTCTCCGCGGCGCTAATCGTTA
This sequence comes from Planctomycetaceae bacterium, assembly GCA_021371795.1. Lineage (NCBI taxonomy): Bacteria > Pseudomonadati > Planctomycetota > Planctomycetia > Planctomycetales > Planctomycetaceae > Planctomycetaceae bacterium. The sequence continues at coordinate 98,219 of JAJFVK010000021.1, forward strand.
CCGCACCGTCTATGGCCAATGCCCGCCCGTTCAGGGTACCACCACCCAGGCTAATGCTTGCCTGTGCGAGGATGTTCCCAACGAAAGCGTTGGTACCGCCAATGGTTGCGGAACTGCCTACCTGCCAAAACACATTGCCGGCCGATGCACCATTGACTAAAGACACCATTGCGCCTTCAGGTGTTATCAGGGTGCTGCCAATCTGGAAAATCCACTGTGCACTGGAATCTCCTAAAGCATCCAGCGTAAGATTTCCGGCAGTCCAGGGTGCAGCGGCAGCATAGACATACACTCCCGGAGTGAGGGTCGTTCCGCCCAAGTCCGCAGGTCCTGCCACGCCGCCGGCAGCGGTTTGCGCTGCGGTGTATGCAGCTTGCAAATCCGTATGGGCAGCGTCTGTTGCAGGGTCAGCGGCAAGGTACAGGATGCCATTGACCATTTCAGCCGTGATTCCGGTTATTGCCGGTGTCGGCCAACTGCCTACATCTCCGGTAAAAGTTGACGTGCCGGTATTAGTCACACCACTGCCGCCAAGCACTGCGAAGTCAGCCGCCGTACCCAGATCTATTATCTCGGCCGGCGATGTACCTATGGCCAGCACAGCTACCACCAGAAATGCTGTTACAATACTTTTTCCATAATTCCTAAAAAAACCTTCCATACAATCACCTTATCTTTCTTCATTTACTACATTCTTCCTTTCAAATACCACATCACACTCTTTCTATAACTTACCAAAAGACCGGCCGGCACAAGGAGATGTTTTGTACCGGCAGTACTTTCGTTTACGATAGTCTGACCATTTTTATTTTATTTTTTTCTGCGAATTAAACTCAACGCGCCAATAGCGAGCAAACTCATTGTTGCAGGTTCGGGAACAGTGGTATAGCCCACTCCAGTATTACCTGTCAACCCACCTGCGGTATCATAGTTACCGAAGAAATCCGCAACCCATGTGCCTGGTAAAGAAATAGTCCCCGCTGTATATTTACTACCATCTACCAAGAAATTCACCTGTCCATTCCAAATAGCTCCAGAAGACAGCGTAAAATTAAATGAAAAAACAGTTGAGTTATCTACTGCGGTAACAGTATTGCCAGAATAGCTCGTAAATGTATCCGCCGGTTTGTCAATTACTACATAAAGCGGATTTGCAGGATTGCCCGATACCTCAGAACCACTCTCATCATAGAACCATGCGCAGTTTGTGCCGTATCCTGACCAACTATAGGTACTCGGAGCAATCGACCCCCAACCAGCCTGATTCGTGCTGCTGCCTGTAATTGTGAAACTGCCGCCTGTGATTACAGGTATAGCTCTTACAGCCCATAATCCCCATTGATTGCTCGAATCACTTAAAGATCCGACCGCGGCTTTCACGTCTGCGGCGGTAAATGTTGCTGTCGTGGCCTGAACCATACCACATGCAACCATAATCAAACCTACTACTGCACAAATCGTAATTACTTTTTTCATTTTGTTTTCTCCATTTTTCTACCACTAAGACACCAAGTTTAAATATATCTCTGTGCCCTCTGTGGCTATCTATTGTTATTATTTAATTTTTTCACTACGCCGTTTCAAGAAGGACTGCCGGCACGAGGTTTTCGTACCGGCTAATCCTTAAAGCATATTCACTTTTTATTTCTTTCTGCGAATTAAACTTAATGCGCCAAGACCAAGCATAGCCATCGTTGCCGGTTCGGGAATCTGTGCGCTTTCAAATGTTCCGGTATAATCTGTACCGTCGAATGAAACGACAAGATTTCTGATTTCACGGGATTGAGTTGCATAAGTTGTGTTTCCGACTGTATCGCCCCAAATCAGCGCCATACCATAACCATTGATAATTGTGGAATTTCCTGCGGTATTAATCTGGTCAAACATTTCGCCCCAGTAATCCCAGCCGAGAGACGGACTTCGCTGATAATCATACATACCGGCAATAGTAAGGTCTTTTATATCCCCCCACTGCATCGTAGTAAATGGTTCAACTTTATCAACAGCAAGTCCATTGTGTTCATACATCGCAACGCTTGTTGAGTCTGGTATGGCTGCGGTCAAATCCAGGGTAATTCTGCTCCACTCACTATCGACAACTTGAGTTGTACTTACACCTGCGATGCCCAATGACGTAGGAGCAAAGATACCAAATTTGCCGTTTCCATCAGTTAAAAAGTAATTAATGGTTACATAGCCAAGAGCAGTTTTATAATCAAATGCAAGTTTTATGTTATTCAGAGTTTGCCCAACGGCAACATTTGTCGTGGCAAATGTACGCGAACCATCACGATAACCATTTGGAGTTTGAAAACCGCCTGTGGCCAAAGTACCCGCAGGACTGCCATTATTATTATACCAGTACCATTCATTAGTATTGCGAGGTTGCTGGTCATAATGCAGTAACGAACCGTCAGGGCTTATAGAAAATTGGTTCAGACCCTGAACTGTTGCTACTTCCCACGTGGTTTCTGCTGCCTGTGCCAAACCATTAACTGCCAAAACCATTCCTATTATTGCACAAATTGTTAACAAATTTTTCATTTTGTTTTCTCCATTTTTTCTGCCACTAAGACACCAAGACGCTAAGTTTTTAAATATATTATTTTCTTTGTGCCTTTGAGCCTTCGTGGCTATTTTCGTTATTATTTTTTCACTAAGCCGTTTTAAAAAGCCGGCATGAAACGCTCACGCCGGCTTATCCTTCACATTTTTATTTTTTTCTTCTGATTAAACTCAATACACCAAATCCAAGCAGACCCATCGTTGCAGGTTCGGGGGTCGCAAAATAACTTGCCGGTGTGATTTCGCCGTAACTGCCGCCGTCAGTTGTAAACATAGCTTTTGAAAATGCGATATCGAAACCGTAAATATCACCGTCGGTTATTGGATTTTTGTCTATATCGGCAGTAACAATAAACTGGCCGCTAAATGAACCGACAATAGTGTCTGGCAATACGGTATTTATAAGCCAGCCGTATTCATCTAAAGCAGCTGCTTCTGAAAAAGTAGCCGTAAATGTATATGTATAATTTGTAAATGTTACACCCCATGCAACTCCGTTGTCCGGCTGCCACATACGGCTCCATGGATAAGGAGCATTTGTTCCACTGACGGTAACGGTAAAAATTGTTTTTGTTGCATCCCAGCTTGCGGCTGCACTTGTTACGCTTGGAGTGGTAATTTCTTCAGCCAACTGAAGAAAGGAATCATTTTGATTGCTGGGTGAATGCTCCCACCAACTACTCAAAAGTTCATTATAATTCCCTTCGTAACCAGCATCTACATACGGAGAATTAATTGATGTGTATAAGTTTGCATTGCGCGGTGTAGATGTTGTCGAAGTGCCTGTTCCATCTGTAATGTTCCAAATTGTACCTTGATAGCCAAGTTCATTGGTAGAGGCAAAAAAATCTGTTGCTGCCATGCCATATTGGCTGACTGCTAAAATGGTTACCAAACAAATTGTAATTAACTTTTTCATTTTGTTTTCTCCTTCTTCGCACCACGAAGGCGTGAAGATATAAAATATTGTTCACTTTAAACCGTTCTTATTAAAAGCCGGTATGAACGCTCATACCGGCTTATCCTTCACATTTTTATTTTTTTCTTCTGATTAAACTCAACGCACCAAGACCAAGTATTGCCATTGTTGTTGGTTCAGGAACAAGAGTTGGGTTTTTAACTGTATAAATATTTGAATAATTATCATCGGTATCGCCGAATATCCAGTTGAAACCATAAGCCGTATATGTACCGGCATTCAGATCATCTGGAGCACCGCCGCCGCCCCAATGGCTTGATGGAGTAGCAATTGTATAACCTGCAAAATCACTGAACGTAAAATGAGGAATTGTTGTGCCAGCAGGAAGGTTTGCATAAGTTGTTGTGCCGTTAGGTAGTTTGAATCCTTGAGTACCGCTGACCTCATAAACCCATGTTGTTGCATCCTGCAAAATGTCCCATATTGTATTATGCGGCCCAGAAGTACCCCACTCCAAAGTATGACTTGGCTCATTTGAAAGAACGGCATATCCACCTAATCCATCAGTAACCCAAATATTCATATATGGACCATAAACTCCTGATGGAACGCCTTCAATACTAACGGCTTCAATATCTCCAATGGTTAATTCATTCATTGAGTTAGTACCCCATCCAGCTTTTTGGCCACTAAGCTGAACATCAAATTGTTTAAAACCATCGGCTACATCTGCTATTGTTGGGGCTATGGCGCCACTATTTGAATTACGAATTACAAAAGCGTTCCAACCTGCTACATCTGCTGCTGAAGCTATGACACTTACTATTAATACTATTGCAAAAACTGTAATTAACTTTTTCATTGTTTTCTCCATTTAAAATTTTAATTTTAAATTAATATTTTGTTTTTCGCGATGAAATACTCACCGCAAAGTTTTAATCTCTCAAACCGTTTAATTGAAAGATTCTCCTATTATCACTGACAATTCTGTTTCATAGGCACATACCTTTCCGCTGATTCACTGGCTAAGTTCTTCAGCAATTTGTTTCTGGCTGTTCTTGTTAACTATTTCCAACCACCAAGAGCACCAACTCTATGAAGTATAATTGCATATCTCTGTGTTCTCTGCTGAAGCGAAGCGAAAGCCCTCGATTTTTAAGGGTTTTTGCACCTCGAAAGCGAAAACCAGAGAGGGTGACCTCTGTGGCTATCAAAAAAGCGGGGCCGACCCAAGAACGGCCAGTGATCTTTGGCCGACCCCTATATATTAAACGCAGCTTCCTACGCCGCCGCGATTTTACGCAAGCCGGGTATGGCAATCCATCACTGACCGTCAAACCCGACTTAGGGAGATAAAGAAATTGATAGCGTTATTTAATTTCCACACGTATTACTATCGCAACATTTATTAACATCGCGGTTACCATCCGCCGGGCTTAACTTTTTTACCTATCACCAGCCGTTAAACCCGACTATTAAGAAGAAGTTGTTAGTTCTGTTAGTTTTCCAAATCTATATTCATCGCAGCTTCCGCACTGCGGTCGTCATCTGCCGGGTCTGGCTATCTATCACTGACCGTCAAACCCGACTATAAGGAGGTAAAGAAGTTGTTAGCGTTATTTAGTTTTTTAATCTATATTCATCACAACATTTATTAACATCGCGGTTATCATCCGCCGGGCTTAACTTTTTTGCCTATCACCAGCCGTTAAACCCGACTTTGGGAAAATGAGAATGAGAGCATTTATTTACTTTATACATTATTGACGGCTATGTATTTAACACCGTCAATTTCATAATCTTTTGAATCATCATCAGGTATCTCACAGATACCACTTAGTAAACAAACGGTTTTACGAAAATGGTCGTCGTCAATATTCTCCGGCAATACCGCTGTTACTCCGATGCTCCTTGCGGCAACTTCCTGCACATAATCGCCGGCGTTTATCATCGCGATAGTCGCAATACCAGGCTTAGCTTCAATTACCGCCTTGAGAAATTCGCCATCCTTTATATCAATGAGCTGCCATTTGCTTATTACCGTATCTATCCTTCGCTTTTTGAGACATCGAATAGCTTCCCTGCCGGTTTCAGTCATATACAGCTGAACTGACAAACCCTGCAACGCATTCGCTTTCTCGCAAACTCCGGTTATCAAAATTTTAGGAATAAAAATCATTTATTTTCCTTTATTCCATTGTTTCATTTTCAATTATTAATTCCGTTCATTACTACATATATAAACAAACACTGTGCCAGAAGCTGGAATTATTTAAAAATATTTACAACACAAGAAATGAAAACGAGTTACGCAAAAATAATTTTTAGAAACATAAAAAATTTAAAAATCGTGCAGTTGCCGTTATGTAACAAACATTTTAAAAAAATTTTACTAACCATATGAAGTACAAAAATTTAGGTTCAAATTGCGTAAATGTAAATTAATTACAAAATGGTAACTAAGTTGATAGTTATTGGTTGATAGTAATTAGTGACGAATGGTTAGAACCCGGATTTGAAGACAAAAAAAAATGGGCGGCTGTTTTTATTTAACAACTGCCCAAAGGAAATTGGACTTAGTTACTTTATTATTTCCACGTCGGCGTCAGGTCGAATTTTTCAACCAGCCGGGATAATTTTCTGTGGTCTATTTTCAGCAGCTTCGCAGCCGCCATTTTTTTGCCGTTTGTTTTTTGCAGTGCCTGTATCAACATTTTCTTCTTTAACTGCTCAAATGACATAAACATCTTATCCTGCTCGGCAAGTATCAGGTCGCCTGCTACAACATCCGTCGGAATAGCCGTAACATCGATTATATTCGATTTACTCGTGATATAGGCGTATTCCATCGCATTAGCTAATTGACGCACATTGCCGGGCCAATCATAGTTTTCAAGCACTTCTATTGCGTTTCGAGACAGAGTCTTCTGCGCTTCTCTGTATAGTCGTGCCTGTTTTTCAAGAAAATACTCCGCCAGAATTGGTATATCCTCTTTTCGCTCTTTCAGTGAAGGAATCTCTATCTTTATTACGTTGAGTCTGAAATATAAATCGGCTCTGAAAGTACCTTCTCGCACCATTTGCTTTAAATCACGATTAGTAGCACAGAGTACACGAACATTAATGGGAAATGGCTTTGTTGAACCGACAGGAGTAACAGACGATTCCTGCAAAACACGCAGCAGTTTAGCCTGGAGTTCTATTTCAATTTCGCCTATTTCATCAAGAAAAATCGTACCACCATTAGCTGCCCTGAAAAAACCAAGCGTATCATTGATTGCGCCAGTGAATGAACCTTTGGTATGACCGAACAACTGACTCTCAAAAATGTGACCGCTCAACGCTGTGCAATCGACAGGAACAAAAACTTTATCGGCACGAGGGCTTTTGGAATGAATTTGACGGGCAACCATTTCCTTGCCGGTTCCCGTTTCGCCTGTGATAATTATAGAGCTTTCACGACGCGCGACAATATCAATGGTCTCAAGAATAGATTGGAATGCATTTGAAGTGCCCACAAAACGGCGTACAGACACCCCACCGGTCTCTATATTTACACCACCACCCAATTCAGCCGTTCTTCTCCAATCCTCCATACACAATCTCTACTTACTTGATGCAATCCAAATAAGAAAAAAGGGAAGCTATATAGGCTTCCCTGTACAATTTCATATTATCTCTGTTTTCTCAAAAATGCCAAAGCCGCAATCCCCATCAGGCAGATTGTCGCCGGCTCTGGAACAACTACAAATGTGCTGGTACCAGATGCCGAATCTCTCGCTGAAAGCGTAAACCAGAATTCTGATTCAATGCTTGAAACCGTGCCCAGTATAGTCTCAGGGAAATCCCTCGTGCCTTTATTCTCTTCATTTGTCAGAGTACGTTCGGGAATCGAAAAACCACTGACCAGATTGGCAAATACTGATGTGCTGTTGTACCTTGCCTGATGCGTTTTTCCGCCATAAAATAGACCTGTGATTGCTGCCCCTGCAGCATCCGGTCGGTCTGTCAGCGTAACACCAGCCGACGCATAAGCTGTCGGATTTACAATCGGGTCAAACACTACAACTTCCGAAAGGATGTTGTACGTTGTCGCCAATGAACCTGCACGCAAACCAAATTCGATACCTACTTCAGGGTCACTATTGATTGTTAATGCCAGTTTCTGAATCTTGGAGCTACCCCCATCAAGATCTACCCAATCATCAGGATTTGACAGATCGTCAAATCGCTGGACAAGATCAAACGTGTACTCAACACCGGCATCTACCCGCTGTTCCCCCGTGCTGAACGTCGCATTCGTACCATCACTGCCGGTAATAGTAACAGAGTAATTTATAAGACATGCCTGAACCACGGCAGGCAGTAACAGAACCGCCAACCCAACGAACAACCCACATATCAATTTCTTCATTTTCTCACTCCCATCTCAAAAAAGTTTTCCCAACTGTTTTCTCATCCAAAATACGCTTACGCGTTTACGATACTAACGGTGATTATCCAACAATTACATAACCTTGCAAGTCGACAATCCTGATGTCATCAAAAACGATGAATATTATTTATTATTTGTAGTGCGGTGATACTTATAATGATAAAATACGGAAAGTATCAATTCGCTCCTATCCTGCACGTTAAACTTCTGAAAAAGGCGTCCGAAGTGGGTTCTTACTGTTGGTAAAGCAATTCCTGCCTCTTTTGAGATTTGCTTATCAGATTTGCCTGTCAGCAATAAATACATAACATCGCTCTGTCTTGGCGACAAGGCAAGTTCTTGGGCAAGCCGCTGCCATTCATCTCGCTCAAAAATTAATAATTCCGACTCCATACGCTCTCTTTCCCAACTGTACGGAGGTATTATAATGTAAGCGGCATTATATGTCTATAAAAAAAACAGGTAAATGTAAATTGTTTATAATTACATTTAACCTGTTTTTCTACATTTTTGTCTGTTTTACGAGGCTTTCGGCATTGAGTGAAGGCTTTGGCCGATAGCGTCTTCCCACGCCTCTTTAAGGACTTCCGACACTGTCGGGTGCGCAAATACAACTTCGCTGATTTTTTCACTGCTGCCGATAAGTCCTCTGGCAGTGGTAATCATTTCCGTAACCGAAGCGCCGACCATTGTTACGCCGAGAATTTTGCGAGTGTTTTTATCGCTCAAAACTCTAATTTCGCCTACAGTTTCGTTATGTGCAAGGCTTCTGCCGTTGGCTTTGAAAAATGCCCTGCCGGTGTCAAACTCAATGCCCTGCTTTTTGCACTTAACCTCATTAAGGCCGACACTGGCAACTTCCGGGAAAGTATAGATTGCGCGTGGAACAAGTGAATAATCTTTGATACGGGTTTCATGTCCCATTGCGTTATCGGCAGCGACTTCGCCCTCGAAAAACGCACCGTGTGCAAGATATGTTGTGCCGACCGTGTCGCCGATTGCGTAAACGCCGGCTGCGCTGGTTTCCATTTTATCGTTTACCTTTATCAGGTTTTTATTCATTTCCAAACCAAGACTGTCAATGGTTCGCTTATCGCACGATGCCCTTCTGCCGACGGAAACGAGAACTTTTTCAGTTTCAATAACTGTACCGTCTTCAAGAATAACTTTTGCTCCGGAATCTGTTTTTTCACAGCCGGTTACTTTTTTACCTGCCAGAGCATCGATTCCAAGCTTCTTGAATTCACGCGTCATAAGTTTCCCAACCCATTCATCCTCAAGCGGAAGGATACTTGCAAGCGCTTCAATAATAGTAACTTTGCAGCCAAGCGATGCGTAAACGCAGCCTAATTCACAACCGATAACGCCGCCGCCGATGACAACCATTGTTTTCGGTATTTCCGGCAGAGACAACGCTTCGGTGCTGCTGATTATGGTTTTGCCGTCAAACGGAAGGAACGGAATTTCCACAGGAGTCGAACCGGAGGCAATTATGATTTTTGTCGCTTCGAGCTGTGCGGGAGTTTTGCCCTCTACGGAGATTTTGTTTGGAGCGGTAACAACGCCGCGGCCTTCGAATATTTTTATTTTGTTGCCCTGAATGAGACTTGTCAGTCCTTTTCGCAGGCCGGTAACAACATTATCTTTATGGCTCTGCATTTTCGGCCAGTTAATTTTTGGATTTTCAGTTTCGACGCCGAATGCCGAGGCGTGTTTGGCAAGATTGTAAACATGCGCACAAGCCAGCAGCGACTTTGACGGTATGCAGCCGCAGTTAAGACAAACGCCGCCGATGTTTCCCTTTTCGATAATGGCGACTTTTGCGCCTTTTTGCGCACATCTTAAAGCCGCCGAGTATCCGCCCGGCCCTGAACCGATTACAACAACATCAAAATTTTCAGCCATAATAAAATCCAATCTCTAATAAACTATTTAACTATCGTTGTTCCCGCCGCTTCGAACATTTTGACACCGCCGCGTTCAAGCTGCAGGATGAGCCCCTGCGCCGGCTCAACGCCAAGGCAAGCGCCTGTAAATTGTTTGCCGTTATGTTCGACGGTTATTCGCTTTCCTGTAAGCATACTCCGCTTATGCCATTTTTCAACTATTTCGTCCGGATTTTCTTGAGCAATTCGCAGAAAACGTTCAAAATTGAACATCAGCCTTTTGGCCAGCAGATTCCTGTCGCAGACCCTTCCGCACTCAATATCGACACTTGTCGCGATTTGTTCAAGTTCTTCCGGGAAATCGCTCGGCCGCTGATGGCAGTTGATGCCGATACCGATTATGTAATATTTCGCTTTTTTTTCGATAAGTATTCCGGCAAGTTTTTTGTCATTAACAAAAACATCGTTCGGCCATTTAATTTTTGCCTGATGTCTGCCGCATTTATCAATCGCCTTGGCACACGCCACAGCCGCGATAATTGCCATCATATCAGGCGTGATTTTATTTTCGAAAATCAGTATCGAGCAGAGAATGCTCTTGTGTTTGCCGTCAAACCATTTATTGCCGCGTCTGCCTTTGCCGGCGGTCTGATGTTCTGAAAGAACAATCAATCCGTCGTTTTTTTCGCCGCCGGAGGCGTACTCACGCGCAATGTCATTTGTGCTTGCGGTGCTTTTGTAAATGAGTATCTTTTTACCGATTCGCTCGGTATCGAGTTTGGTCTTTATTACATCAACATCTAAGCTACTGAATTCCATTTCTCTTCTAATTCTATATTCTGTGTTCTATGTTCTGATTAGAAATGTCTATCCAAACCGATATCAACAGAAATAGCGCTGTGCGTAATTGCGCCGATAGAAATTCTGTCAACACCGCAAAGTGCGATTGCGCGAACGTTATTGAGCGTAATTCCGCCGCTGGCCTCCAGCAGAGGTTTATCGCCGCACATTTTATTTCGCATCGAAACGGCGTGTTTATACTGCCACTGACCCATATTATCCAGCAGCACAACATCAACACCTGGCACATTCAAAACGTGATCGAGTTGGTCGTCAACATGGTCAACTTCAACACATATAAATTTTACATCTTTGATTTTCTTCGCTTTGGCGACAAGTTCTTTGAGTTTGCCTTCGAAATCCTTACCGAGCTGGGCAATATGATTATCTTTGAACATTACCGCTTCCCGCAGGCTGAATCTGTGATTATGACCTTTGCCGCAACGAACGGCGTATTTCTCCAGTTCGCGCCAGCCGGGAATGGTTTTGCGAGTGTCATATATTTTCGCTCCGGTTCCGCGAACAGCGTGGACATATTTAGCCGTCATTGTCGCGATGCCGCACAGCCTTTGCATGAAATTCAGCACGACCCTTTCAGCAGACAGCATCGAACGAATCGGTCCTTCTATTACGCCCAGCGTATCGGCGACATTTGCCCGCTGGCCGTCGCGTTTATATACTTTCAGTTTGAGTTTTTTATTGTATTTCTTGAGAACCTCTTTGGCGATATTCATTCCGCAAACAACGATTTCTTCCCTGCTTATAATATACGATTTGCCGGTAGCTCTTTCAGGAATCATCAATTCGCTTGACGGATCCCTGCCGCCAAAATCTTCCTCAACAGCCATATCGATTAACTGCCGTACACGGTCCATATTCAAATGTTTCATCTTATTCCTTACCAAAAATTATTTTCTGCCAAGCCGCGGCATTTCTTTTAATTCTTTCAACTGGTCGCGAAGGTACGCCGCCCGTTCGAAGTCCAGTTTTTCAGCGGCTTCGAGCATTTCCTTTTCTATTTGCGTCGTGATTTGTACAACATCGTATTCATCATCACTCAAACTTACCGCGTCTCTGGCGGCCTGTCTGGCTTTCAGTTTCTCCTGCAGACCTGTATAAATCTGCTTCCTGATAGTTTCGGGAGTGATATTATGGTCTTTGTTGTACTGCGCTTGTATTGTACGCCTTCTATTCGTTTCGTCAATTGCTTTTTGCATAGCATCGGTAACCCTGTCAGCGTACAAAAACACCTTTGCATCGATATTTCGGGCAGTTCTGCCGATAGTCTGAATCAGCGAAGTCCGGCTGCGCAAAAAGCCTTCCTTGTCAGCGTCGAGAATCGCAACCAGCGTAACCTCCGGCAAATCCAATCCTTCACGCAAAAGATTAATGCCGACCAGTACATCGAACGTCCCCATCCGCAAATCCCGCAAAATAACGACACGTTCCAGCGTTTTGATTTCACTGTGAAGATACCTGCACTTGAAACCCTTTTTGGATATGTACGCAGTCAAATCCTCGGCAAGCCTTTTTGTCAAAGTCGTTACAAGCACACGCTGATTGAGTTTGACGTGCGTTTCAATCTGCTCCAGGAGATGCGGTATCTGATTGGTTGCCGGATGAATAAAAATTTCAGGGTCGAGCAAACCGGTCGGACGAACAATCTGTTCAACGATAGCGTCTTTGCTCAAATCAAGCTCAAACGGTGCAGGCGTTGCGGAAACAAAAATAACATTTCTCCAGTTTTCCTGAAATTCCTCGAACCGCAGCGGCCGGTTGTCAAGAGCACTCGGAAGCCTGAATCCGTGTTCGACAAGAACTTGTTTTCTGTTCCTGTCGCCGATGTGCATCGCGCGAATCTGCGGAATCGTAACGTGCGATTCATCGATGAACAGCAGAAAATCCTTCGGAAAATAATCGATAAGCGTATAAGGCCTTGCACCTGCCGGCAGCCCGCTCAAATGACGTGAGTAGTTTTCGATACCGCTGCAAAAACCGACTTCCTTAATCATCTCGATATCGTAAAGCGTGCGAGCCTGCAATCGCTGCGCTTCGAGCAATTTGCCTTCCTGCCGCAATTTCATAAGCTGCTGTTCGAGTTCTATTTTAATATTGCTGATTGCAAATTCAATTCTGTCGGCAGGCATAACGTAATGTCCCGCCGGATAAACAAACAGTTGGCTTTCTTCGGCAAGTTTCTCTGCGCTGACAGGATTTATATAAGTTATTTTTTCAACCTCATCGCCGAAAAATTCAATCTTAACTGCAAACGATTCGTAACTCGGCCAAAGCTCAACGACATCGCCTCGCACCCGATACGTTCCGCGATGAAAATCGACGTCGTTTCTTTGATATTGCAAATCCGCCAGCCTGCCGAGCAGTTCATTTCGTTCGATAGCATCGCCGACTTTGATACCGATAACGCTCGACTTGTAATCCTCCGGCGAACCCAATCCGAAAATGCACGACACCGATGCGACAATAATCACATCCTGCCTGCCGGTCAAACTCATCGTTGTCGCAAGCCGCAGCCTTTCAAGCTCATCGTTTCGCGATGCGTCTTTTTCGATATAAATATCCCGCTGCGGAATGTACGCTTCCGGCTGGTAATAATCATAGTAGCTGACAAAATATTCGACCGCATTTTCGGGGAATAATTGCCGAAATTCCTCATAGAGCTGCGCGGCAAGCGTTTTATTATGACTGATGATAAGCGCAGGCCGTTGATATTTTTCGATGACGTTGGCCATCGTAAAAGTTTTTCCGCTTCCGGTAACACCGTAGAGCGTCTGGTACTGTTTGCCGGCTTTTAAGCCATCGGCAAGCTGCTGAATCGCCTTGGGCTGGTCGCCCTGCGGTTTAAAGTCAGATTTTATCTTAAAGTTCGCCATAAATTAGGAACTGCTAATGTTATATCAGAAGTGCCAAAAATACAATGCAAAATAACATCCCGCCTTGTACGTTTAGTACAAGACGGGATTCCTCATTTTTGCATTTTAATTTTTGATATTTGATTTTTGTTTTAGCTCATCGAGCATGTTCCGCCGCCTGGGCCGGATTTGTAGAGGTTTTTGTTATACGGCAGCTTCATCAGCATTATTCCCATCATACAATTATCCGTTACGCCGGCAAAAATCAAACCGCACGCAACAAAAATCGGAATCATCAGGAAATACCAGTTCACGAACCCTGCCAGAATAATACCAATAAGCACAAGACTGCCGGCAATCGTTCTCACCTGCCGTTCGAGCGAAATTCCGCCTGCGCCCTTAATCACAGGCAGCTTATCTTTTTGCCATTGCGCAATACCGCCCTGTATCACCTTAACATTATGAATTCCCGCCTGCATCATCATATCCGCCGCCATCGCCGCACGAGTGCCGCTGTGGCACAGCACAAGGAAATTATTCTTTGCATTACTGACTTCGGCCATTCTGGCAGAAAGCTGATCGATAGGAACATTGAGCGAATTTTCCAAATGTGATTGATTTATTTCCACAGCCGAGCGAACATCCAGAATTTTCGCCTGCGGGTCTGACTTGAGAATTTTTGCTGCCTCGGTCGGCTTAATCATCTCAATCTGCGCCGCTTCGCCCCGCTGATTTACACGAACGATGTTTTCGATATTGAAAGGTTTGGGAATAACCTTTGAACGCATATTTGATGCAAATGCCTCTTTGTTCGTTTCCTTCAAAAACGGATTGCTTGTTTTTTCTTTTCCTATTGTAGATTCTTTTTTCCCGTTGTAATCGTGTCCCGGACAAAGAATCGTTTCATCAGGCAGTTGTTTTAATTTCTGCAAAGTATCGAACATCGATTCAGGCGAGCCATTTTGAAAATCTGTTCTGCCGACACTGCCGATTAACAGCACATCCGCTGAAAACAGTCTGCCCTCGCCGTATAAGCTCACCGCGTCATCCGTATGCCCCGGCGAATATATCACCCTGATTTTTTCCGAGCCTAATTCTATTTCATCGTTGTCTTTTAGCCGTTTATCGACAATATTTGAAATCGCCTTTTCGCCCATAAGAATTGGAGCTTCGAGCTGTTTTTTCAAAACCGCCGCGCCGGAAAAATGGTCGGCGTGTGTGTGCGTATCGACGATGTATTTGAGCGTCAAACCATTGCTTAACAGATACTGCTTGTATTTATCGATAAGACTGATATGCGGATCGATTATAATCGCCTGTTTTTCCGAACTGATAATATAAGAATAACAACTTCCTGCAGCAAAATGCTTTACCATAAAACTCCCTTTCAAATATATTTCCTGCCTTTTTTCAAAAAGGTCTTAAATTCCCACTTGCTCACCACACTGCAATGCTTTTACATATTGTTTAAATCGGATTCGGTTTGCGAATCGATTTGTATTTCTTCGACAGGAGTTTCAGAAATTTTCTGCTGTTGCGGCACATCAATCTCGACGATATCAATCGGCAGCGAAGTTTCTTCCTCTATTTCGCTTTGGGTTTCTTCCGGCTGGTCTATTGCCTGAATATCCACCGGAGATTCCTGTTTCTGCTCAAGCACATCGCCCTCTTCAGACATCATCGCTTCGTGTACCGCTTTTTCCGCAGGCTCATCCGTCAGCGCACGCAGATAAATCGGCATACCCGGTTTGACCTGCTCCGCTGTGATTAATTTTTCACGCACAAGTTCGAGAACGCCAAGGAAAAGGCCTATCATTACAAGTTTATTTTTCTTGCCGTCGAAAATTCTTGTGAAATTCATCGGCCCTTCGTTCTGCAAACGATGGAGCACTTCAATCTGATACAAATCAATCGGCGTATCGTCGGTAATATGACGAATATCCATAAGATTGCCGGTCGCCTTCATCATCGTATCGAAAGCGTTCAGCAAATCCCAGACTGTTATCGATTCCAAATCAAGCTCCGGCTCGGTCTTAGGCTCAAGACTCTGGATAATATTATCGCTGCGTGAAAATTTCTGCTGCTGCGTCTGCGATGAAAGATTGAGCATATTCGCGGCGTCTTTGTATTTCTTGTATTCGAGCAACTGCCTGATAAGTTCGTGCCGCGGGTCGGAAGCGTCCTCTTCCAAAGCATTAACCTGGTCTTTGGGCAGAAGCATCGCGGATTTTATTTCCATCAGCATTGCCGCCATTATGAGAAATTCGCCCGCCAGTTCGATGTCGAACATCTGCATCATCTCTATATGACGAATATATTCTTCGGTAATCTTCGCGATTGGAATATCGTAAATATCGACCTCTTCCTTGCGAACGAGGTACAAAAGCAAATCCAGCGGACCGGAAAAAATATCAAGATTTATTCTATAATCTGTCATATATACTTTCGTTAAGCGTATCTCGTGAAGAGTATCTCGTATTTCGCTTCACGCTTCACGAGCGACGAGATACTTTAATCAATGCCCATCGCTTTGCGAGCGCGTTTCAGTGTTACATTCGCTACGGCAGCCGCTTTTTCAGCGCCTTCTTTTAGAATCTTCTTCACATAATCGATATTATTTTCAAGCTCTGCGCGTTTCTGGCGATAAGGCCTGAAATATTCGATTAAAAGTTCGACAAGTCTTTTCTTTGCATCGCCGTAGCCCATGCCGCCCTGTCTGTATTTCTTGTCCCACTCGGCCAATTCTTCAGCCGAAGCAACAAGTTTCAGCAAAGCGAATATATTACATTTACCAGGGTCTTTAGGCGATTCGACCGGAGTGGAATCCGTTACGATTCGCATCACTTTTTTCTTCACGGAATTTTCAGGCTCGAAAATTTCGATGGTGTTGTCGTAGCTTTTGCTCATTTTTCGACCATCTATACCCGGCACAACCGCAACCGTATCAATAATATAATCTTTTGGCAGAACAAAAGTTTCGCCGTAGGTATTATTGAAATAGCCCGCGATATCGCGTGTTACTTCGATATGCTGTTTCTGGTCAGCTCCGACCGGAACAAGATTACTGTCGAAGATAAGAATATCAGCCGCCTGCAAAACAGGATAAGCGAACAGGCCGTGATTTGCGGTAAGCCCCTGCGCAACTTTTTCTTTATAACTTACGCACCTCTGGAGCAGTCCCATCGGCGTTACACAAGACAAAAGCCAGCACAATTCAATTACCTGCGGCACATCCGACTGACACCAGAACACCGTTTTGTCGGTATCAAGACCGAGCGCCAGATAGTCCATCGCGACCGCGAAACGATTTTGCCTAAGCGTATCCGGATTTGGCCCGCTGGTAAGGGCGTGATAATCGGCTATGAAATAAAAGCCTTCATTTTCCGCCTGAAGCTGCAGATGCTGCCTCATTGCGCCGAAAAAATTTCCTATATGCAGCCTTCCGGAAGGCTGAATGCCTGATAAAACTCTCAAAGTATAATACTCCTTAATACAGATTTTTCAAAATTACCCGTACCGTCCTTCGCGACGCCAGTCCCCGCAGGGGGTTAAAGCAAAACGGGCAACAAAGTTACAAAATTCACGACGCGCGAGCAATAATACCAATTGGTATATGAACGCAAATATCTATAAACTAAAGACATAAAGTTAACAATCAGGGACTGCGATGTCAAGAAATTAGTTGATTTAAGTCGTTTAATCCCTTAAACATTAGTATATACCGGCTTTACGATAAGATTTTTTTGAAAGGCAGGAAGAATGGCGGACAAGAGAACAATATCAAGAAACAGTATGGTGATAATTCTGGCTGCCGGCAAGGGTACGAGGATGGGCAGAACAGACCTTGCTAAAGTATGCTTCGAAATCGACAGCCAGCCCGCAATCAATAGAACAATAAACACTTTTCAAAAGCTCGGTTTTGAAAAATTCCTTCTTGTCGTCGGCAGCCGCGCCGAAGACGTTATGGCCGCCGCGGCAAAAGAAACCCCTGCAATCTATATATATCAGCAGCCGCAGCTCGGCACCGGCCACGCTGCCAAACTCGCCGCAGAAGCACTGGAAAACACGAATTATACCGGAAATATTCTTGTTACAATGGGTGATAAATATATCGAATCAGACGCAATCGAACTGCTTGTGGACGGGTTTGTCAGGCAGCAGGCTGACCTTGCGCTTTTGAGCATACCTATAGGCAAATCTGACGACTCGTCCGGCAGAATCTTCTGTGACAAGTCCGGTCAGGTCGTGGATATTATTGAAAAACCGGACATCGCCTGCCAGGCTATCGGTGACGATTTGCGGGATAAAATTAAACGCTCGGCAAAAATCCCGTCTGTGCAAGTTCGACAAATTATAAATAAGTATATGCCTTCCGAGAAAAAACAGACGCTCGCCGTCGGAGAATTATTGAATCTTATTAACGCCGGCAAAACGATTGAAAGTTCACGGATTGAGAAAATCCTCGAAGCCAAAAAATTCAACATTGAAATCGCAGGCGAAAAATATACCGCTGCGCAGATTCAGCAAAAATGCAAGGTTGGAAATCCAAGCTTGTATATGTTTAAGCCAAATGCGTTTTATAAAGGCACCGCGATGATTGACAATAACAACGCACAGGGCGAATATTACCTGACGGATATTGTC
Organism: Planctomycetaceae bacterium; assembly: GCA_021371795.1. Lineage (NCBI taxonomy): Bacteria > Pseudomonadati > Planctomycetota > Planctomycetia > Planctomycetales > Planctomycetaceae > Planctomycetaceae bacterium. Next base: position 116,378 of record JAJFVK010000021.1, read on the forward strand.
AAACATTTATCACGTTCGAAAAAAGAAGACGAGCCGCAGTTCAGAGTTCGCGCAATTCACGCACAGAACGCAAACTGGATTCAGGGTTTTAATTCGCCCAATGAACTGCTAAGTATCAGCGACTACATCCGCAGAGCAAATATAAAAAAGCATCCGCACCGCATTGAAATCAGTCCGCCGAAACTTAAAAAAACTCAATACTGCACCGTAACGGAATGGCTCCAGAAAATAGAAATCAAAAAACACCCGATTAAAAAATGGTTAAACACTATTTACGGCAGCCACGAAGATTTACATAAAGAAAAAATCAGCGATATCAAAGACGTTTTGAAATGTTACGGCAAAAATTTCGGCTGGGACGAAAGAGTCTGTATCGTAAGAGCGCCTGGCAGAGTAAACCTAATGGGCAGACATGTTGACCACCGCGGCGGATTTGTAAATTTTCTGGCTATCGACAAGGAAACGATAGCAGTTGCCGGTCTGCGGCAGGATAATAATGTGGTTGCCTATAATGTCGAACCGAAAAAATTCGAGCCGGTAAAATTTAATATTTCCGAACTCATTGGCAGGTTCGCATGGAGCGACTGGATTAATTTTGTAAACAGCGACTGGGTCAAACAAATGCTGTATTCATCGGCGGGCAACTGGGGCAACTATATTAAAGCGGCGTTATTGAGGCTCCAGCACCAGTTTACAGACGTCAAGGTCTCTGGATTAAATATGGCGTTTTGCGGAAATGTCCCTATCGCGGCAGGTCTTTCCAGCAGTTCGACAATCGTTGTCGCCAGTTTACAGGCGGCAATCGCGCTGAATAATTTTGATTTGACAAGCAGGCAGTTTATCGATTTGTGCGGCGAAGGAGAATGGTTTGTCGGTTCACGAGGCGGTGCAGGCGATCACGCAGCGATACATTATGGACAGCGGGGAAAAATCGCACACGTGAGTAATTTACCGATGAGTGTTGATAAAATTATCGACGCTCCTGCCGATTACCAGCTTCTTATCGCCAACAGCCATATAAAAGCGGCAAAAAGCGAAGGGGCAAAACATATTTTTAACGCGAAAGTCGCATCATACAATCTTGGCTTGGCATTGTTAAAGCAGAGATTTCCTGAAATTGCCGACAGAGCGGAATTTTTGCGGGATCTCAACCCGGAAAATCTCGGCTGCGCAACGAGCGATATTTACAAATATCTGCTAAAAATACCGCAAAAGCTTACAAGAAATGATTTAAAAAAACTTCTGGGTGCGAAAAACAGTCAGATGATTGAAGCAAATTTCGCCTCGCATAAAGACCCCGGAGATTATAACATCAGAGGCGTTTTGCTGTTTGGCATAGCTGAAATGGCAAGGAGTAAAACCTGCATCGATTTGCTCGAGCAGGGGAAAATCGATGCCTTTGGCGAACTTATGAAAATCAGTCACAATGGCGACAGGGTTTGTGCGGCCGGCGCCGATGGAAAATATTACAGGCTCAAAAATATCTGCACTGACGATTATTTGAATAAACAAATAGCCAATCTTGCAAGCGAAGACCCGGAAAAAGTTCTGAACGCTCAACTGTACCGCCAGTGTGGAGAATATGGATGCAGCACCGAAGAAATTGACCGGATGGTCGATATCGCCTGCGGCGTTGAAGGTGTTGCAGGTGCGCAAATTGCCGGCGCAGGTCTGGGCGGATGTATTATGATTCTGGTACAAAAAGACTGCATCGAACGGGTGAAAAAAACGCTTATTGAAAAGTATTATCGCCCTGCCGGATACAAACCCGCGATTCTGTCGTGTATCACAACCGAAGGCGCATGTCTGGCGGATTTTTAGAACAGATTGTATTTTTGTCTTTTAATTTCACGCTGAACCGTTAAAATTCCTCTCGGAAAAAAATATGAGCGAAAAATTAAGACTTGTTGATATCGTGAACGTTGAACCATCCTTTGATGGCGAACAAGAAGGTGATATTCTGGAAAAACCAAAAGAAATAGATATACCGGAAATTATAGGTGTTTTGCCGATTCGCAACGCTGTTGTGTTTCCCGGCACTGTTACACCTTTGGCAGTCGGCAGACAAAAAAGCCAGAAACTGCTGGAAGATTCCAAAACGACAGATTCAATAATCGGACTTGTTACACAAAAAAGCCCGACAGTTGACAATCCGACATTAGACGACTTGTACGAAATAGGAACCGCCTCATCGATCCTGAAGGTTGTCAAGATGCCGCAGGGAACGGTAAACGTCATAGTCCACGGCCTGATAAGATTCAAAATTGAAGAGGTTGTCGCGGTTGAGCCGTATTTAAAGGTCAGAATCAAGCCGCTGACGAGCAAAACAAAAATCACAAAAAAAGTACAGGCGATGATTGTCAGCGTCCGCGACACCGCGAATAAAGTAATACATTTAAGTCCGAACGTGCCGGAAGAGGCATCGATACTTCTTGAGAATATCGAAACGCCGGCCGCTCTGTCGGATTTTCTCGCGTCGAATTTAAACCTCACCGTCACGGAAAAACAGCAGATGCTTGAGGAGCTGGACGCGCAAAAAAGATTGGAAAAAATTTCGCTTGCGCTGGCCAACCAGCTTGAAGTGCTCGAATTGAGTCATAAAATTCAGGGACAGGTCAAACAGTCGGTTGAAAAAAGTCAGCGTGAATATTTCCTGCAGGAGCAGTTAAAAGCGATTCAGACTGAACTTGGTCAGGACGACAAAAGAACAGAAGAGATAAAAGAACTAAAAGAAAAAATTAAAAAAGCAAAGATGCCGCAAAAGGTCGAGCAGGAGGCAATGCGTGAATTTGACCGTCTGACGAAACTTTCGCCGATGTCGCCTGATTACGGCGTTATCAGAACGTATCTCGACTGGATTTGCGAATTGCCGTGGAATACAAGCACGACAGATTTGCTGAATATCAGAAAAGCGCAGAAAATTCTCGAGAAAGACCATTACGGTCTGGAGAAAATCAAAAAACGCATACTCGAATTCCTGGCGGTAAGAAAACTGAATCCGACCGGCAAAAGTCCGATTCTATGCTTTATAGGCCCTCCCGGCGTAGGCAAGACAAGCCTTGGCAAATCCATAGCACGGGCGATGAACAGAAAATTCGTCAGAGTTTCGCTCGGCGGAATCAGAGACGAAGCGGACATCAGAGGGCATCGCAGAACATACATTGGCGCACTGCCGGGCAAAATTTTGCAGGAACTGCGAAAATGCGGAAACAAAAATCCGGTGTTTATGCTTGATGAAATAGACAAAATCGGTGTCGATTTCAGAGGCGACCCCGCAAGCGCACTGCTGGAAGTTCTCGATCCGGAGCAGAACAACACATTTACTGACCATTATCTCGATCAGCCGTTCGACCTTTCAAGCGTTATGTTCATCGGCACCGCAAACTATACCGAACCGATTCCACCCGCCCTGATGGACAGAATGGAAATCCTCGAACTGCCCGGCTACACGGAAACTGAAAAATTAAATATCGCGAAAAAATATTTGATACCCCGCCAACTCAAGGAAAACGGCCTGAACAAGGATAATCTGAAAATAGCGGATGACGCTTTGGCGGAAATCATCAGAAGCTATACCGCCGAGGCAGGCGTAAGAAATCTTGAGCGAACAATCGCCGCGGTTTGCAGGTCTGTCGCAACCGAAGTCGCAAAAGCAGGCAAAAAATCCAGAACGATTCAAAAAGCAGATTTACATAAAATCCTCGGCCCGATTAAGCACGAATCGGAAGTCGCGATGCGTACCGTTGTGCCGGGAGTGGCTACAGGTTTGGCTTATACGCCGTTTGGCGGCGAAATATTATTTATCGAATCGGCTTCGATGCCGGGCAAAGGCGAATTGATACTCACCGGACAAATTGGCGAGGTGATGAAAGAAAGCGCACAGGCGGCGTTTTCGATAACCAAAGGAAACGCGAAAAAACTCGGCATTGACCCGAAAGTTTTTGCTAAACACGATTATCATATCCACGTACCTGCCGGCGCAGTCCCAAAAGACGGACCAAGCGCAGGCGTCGCGATGTTTACATCGATTGTTTCGCTTTTGACGAATAAGCCCGCCAGAGCAGATGTTGCGATGACCGGCGAAATCACGTTAAAGGGAATTGTTCTGCCGATTGGCGGCCTGAAAGAAAAAATCCTCGCCGCAAAACAAGGCGGCATAAAAACGGTCATACTGCCGATGCGCAATAAGAAAGATATGGTCGAAGTTCCAGCAGAAGCAAAAAAGGGTATGAAGTTTGTGTTCGTCAAAAAGACGGACGACGCTCTCAAATACGCCCTGCAAAAATAATGGCACTAAAAAGTTTTACCTTGTCCTAATAAAGCCTTCTGCCATATAAAACTTCTACTGGTTAATATATTCATACTCCAGCCAGTCGTTCGCTATCTGCAGTAAATCCAAACCATCAACCTTGCCGGAATGGTCAATGTCCGCACCGTTGCACCATTCATCTTCGGCATCGCAGTTCTCGAACCATTCTCGTGCCAATATCGTAAAATCTTCAAAATTAACGATGCCGTCATCGTTAATATCGCTGCTGTCGGGCATATCCTGCTGCGGACATTTAATCCAAATGATTGCGCCAACCGCTTGGCCGATTCCACGATTATCACCATATTCATACATTGGCATGAATATCATATCTTTCTTTGGGCTGATTGTTCCATACAGTATCTTCTTGAATGATATTACGTTACCTGCGTTACTGTCGGCAATACCGTCCCCGTCAGTATCAATCGCCGACGGAATAAAATCATATTTGCCATCGGACGTGACGCTTCCCGTAACGCTATTGCCGTTTGGATATCGAAGAGTATACTCCATAGTGCTGTCGCTTCTGAAAATACCGATTCCATTTCCAACGGTCATATAATTTCCATTGATATCAGTTGCAAAACATCGCATCTGATAAATTCCGGCTATGTCCGCAGGTGTGATTTTTTCGGCGGTTTTCTTCACTGCCATAGTATAGCCATTTATGCCGGCTTTGCGATAAGGCGTGAATATAACTCCGCCGTCGCCCACAAGTGCAGGTGAATAGCCGCCGGTTACTGCCATACTGTAATCTGTGCCGAGCAGCCAGTTCATCGTTCCTGTGCTGGTGCTGCCGTTGACATTTACGACATTATAATCCGCTGTGCCAGAGGTTGAGCTGGTTGCTTTGTAAACAATTTTTCCGCCGCTGGCGCCGTCAACATCTCCGTATATATGATGATTGAAGAACGTGTATTCGCCCGCAATATTTTCGCCTGTAATATCATCCGGCTTGCGAATCATTATATCCATACCCGCGTTGGGGTCGATATGAACGATAGTATTTCCGCTCCATGCGATGTTATATGTACCGTCCGGGAAAATAACATCATAAGAACCATCGTTAGCCTCGCTCATAGTGAACGTCTTTGTAAAGCTGTGCTGACCATCGATGTCTGACCAGTTCTGCTCCCATGTGTCATTATCGTATATTGTAACAGTTCCGCGTGCACCGGCAAAATTGCCGAACCAGTATTCGCCGTTCAACTGTTCGTTAGGGTCGGCATTCGGGTCGTTTGAGCCGATGTTTTCCCACGCGAATCGCGGATAATCTTTTTTCGGCATCTGCCAAATGTCGGCCGTGCCGTTGGTTGTTTCATCTTTGAAGTCCCAACCTGCACCTGTAAACGTCAAACGCGTTTGCATCAGGACAGTTGTTTTACCCGCAACACCCGCCGAAGTTCCATAGCCAAGACCGCCGGTCATAACGCTTGTATCTTTATCCCAGAAACTTTCGCTGATAATTCCGCTTCCGCCGTAATAGCCCAGGAAACCGCCTTTATAAGTATGTGCGCCTGTCGCGGCGACTGTGCCGATTGAGTAGCATTTCTGAATCTTCGCTGTGGAATAGTTATATTGCCTGCCGACAAGACCACCGGCGTAAGCGTAAGCTGACGATGATAATGTTCCACAGGAAACATTGCCTGTACAGTAGCAGTTTATCAAAGCACCATAGGATTGATAACCCGCAAGACCGCCTGCGAAGGCGCTTGACGATGATGACGATGATGCAACATTTCCATTGCTGAAACATTCTGCTGCGCTGCCGGAAAATTGATAACCAATAAGACCGCCGGCAAAAGCGGAATATATCGAAGAATATGCCGTTACAGTTCCGCTGCTGTAACTGTCGGTTACATCGCCGTGAGATTGGTATCCAATCAAACCGCCCGCGTAAGCATTGACAGATGAGCATATAATCTCTGCTGTGCTGTAACAGTTTGTAATCGTGCCGTAAGACTGCCATCCGACCAGACCGCCGACATAAGAAGTCGCAGCGCCAGTAGAGCTTACCGCACCTGTGATATGACAATTAGTGATAGTACCATAATACTGATACCCAACCAGACCGCCGACATACATACTGTTGGCGTCAATATTAACATTTTCGATTACTACATTTTTAATTGTCGCGCCGGATGTATAACCAAACAGCCCTGCATAGTTTGTCGGTGCGGCATTTGTGTAATTCAGATTTTTAATTGTGTGGCCGTTGCCGTCAAATACGCCTATAAACGGCACAGACGAAGTTCCGACGATTTTGAATTGTGTGCCGGTATAGCCCGCCATATTAATATCATTGGCCAGTTGAAAGTATTTATTCCATTTGTCAGATTGCGCACCGAATGTGTTCATATCCGCCACTGTTGCGATTAAATATGGATCTCTGACCGTACCTGTACCGCCGGAGAAAGTCGTGGTAATCCCTGTCAATTCCTGAATCACAGGCGCATCATCAACCCAGTAATCTTCCTGCTTGACCAGACCAACGCCCGGAACCACCCATTCATACCAGTATGGCGACTGCCCCTGATTTGCGTCATTGACATCGACTTGCATATACTTCTTAAATTTGTAGGCACCACTGAATGTTCCGAAAGGCACAGTCACAGACTCGATACCAACAACTTCTATAAACTTATAATAATATATATCTTCGGGTTGATAAACACTCCACTTTGTTCCAACAGGCGCTTTTTTGTATTCGAGTCTTTCATTGCCATCATAGATTTCGTCTATAGTACTTCGAAGCAAACCATAGTCGCTTTCGGGTTCATTGTTAAAATTATAACCTTTCAAATTGAAATACGTGTGGCCGTTAAGGGTGGCTTGTCTGTTAATCAAAAGTTGAGCTGTCCAACTGCTGCCCATAGGATTGGATTGAGTGTAGATATACTTCTTTCCGACCTGCATTGGAAAGAGCTCGTCTTCGGCTCTGACAAACGATGCGCAAATGATGCAAAATACAATAGATAAAAGAACTGCTCTTCTTTTCTTCACGTCCGACTCCTTAAAAGCTGCACTGCTATAAAATATAAAAACAGGGGCACAAAACACCACATATTCCCTATTTCAACATAATCACATAAAAAAGTTCCAATAATTATATAATTCTCCACATTAATACGCAAGAAAAAAAAGTAAGATTTGTTGTACGATAAATTAGCTATTTTACAAAAAATACTTTTCTTATCTATCTTCCCATGTTATAATTCCGCCTGTAAAGTGGATGTATTACCGGACGTATTCGTATTATGTACGGTAATTACAGTAACCGGTGAATTAAAAAAATCAATATAACCCCTTGAATTGGAAAACAGTTATGAGCGCTAAAAAACTGCCATTATTGTTGTGTCTTTGTTTATTGGTACTTTCAGGCTGCGAGGAATCCACACAAATCTCACAGCCGCAGTGTGCTTCAACAACGCCCGTTTTACCGCCCCCGCCTGCTGCTCCGCAAACAGACTCGCATTCAAAAATGTTCTATTGCGAAGCCTGTCCGGTAATTAGGCTTGATACGAGAATACCCGCGCAAGTCCAGACCAAAACAGAGTTTGAGTACGCTGTAACAGTTACCAATGTAACAGACGAACTGGTAACAGATATAGTTCTTTCCGATGTATTGGCAAACAATTTCCAATACATAAGGTCAAATCCGGCACCGACAAACTTACAGGGCAGAAATGAATGGTTCATCCCACAGCTTGCACCGGGCGAGTCACGAGAAATCGTTGGTATTGCGATGGCATTGAAAGCCGGCGAAGTTCTTGATTTTGTCGATGTTACTTTCAAAGCGCCCGCAAAGCTGCGTTCGTTTGCTCTTGAGCCGAAACTTGTTATTAAAAAGAGCGCACCTGCTGAAATTTCAATGTGTGCTCCTGTTCTTTACATCTTCAAAATTGAGAACATCGGCAGCGGAACAGCCAAAAATGTCAAACTGTACGATACACTTCCGGCAGGACTTACAACAACAAATGGAAGCTCGACAGTTGATATGCCGATTGGCGAATTGCCGGCCGGTACTTCAAGAACAGTTTCTATTACTTTGAAAGCAAATAGAACAGGCGTTTATGTGAATAATGCAGTTGCCCTTGCAGATGGCGAAATTACTGCCGAGTCCGGCGACGTTACAACAGTCGTCAAAAAGCCTTCGCTGACGATTACAGCTTCCGCTCCGCAAACAGAATATTTCAATATGGAAATCCCATACACGATAACAGTTACAAACACAGGCGATTGGCCTGCTGTCAATACAGTAATCGAAGATATCATCCCGCAGGGACTAACTTTCGTCAAAGCCTCGCAGGGTGCCAACTCAAATTGCGGCAGAGTGTTATGGAAAGTTGACAGATTAGCCCCCGGCCAGTCTGTAACAACTTCAGTAACAGCTCTTGCAGCCGCCATCGGCGATGTCGAAAATACATTCAGGGCATCAGCAGAATGTGCCGAAATGGTTTCAGCAACAGCAAGAACGACTATAAAGGGCACCCCCGGCGTACTGCTTGAAGTCAGCGACATCACAGACCCTGTAAAAGTCGGCAACACTGTAACTTACAGAATAGTTGCGACAAATCAGGGACAGATACCTGTAACAAATATCGCAATCAAGGCATCGCTTGATACTGCGATGAATTATGTTTCAAGTTCCGGCGCAACAAAGAGTCAGTTTGCTGACGGCGTAGTAACTTTTGAAACGCTTTCGTACCTGGCTCCAAAAACACAGGCTATCTGGGAAGTTACCGTAAGAGCAGCAAGTGAAGCCGACGTAAGGTTTAAGGCCGAAATGACCGGCGAACAACTTACAAGTCCTGTTATGGAGACTGAATCAACGCACTTCTATCAGTAAAATTTAACAGGAAAATTGATAACAAAAAAAGAACCCCGGCTCAAACCGGGGTTTTTTATTTTTTTATATTGCACAAAAAATTGTACTAAGCATTGTCCAAACATTTTTTCAATGTCTTGATAACTAATGCCGCGTCATCTTTTGACAGATTGTTATGGAACGGAATCGCGATAGTGCGTTTGCAGATTCCATCGGTAATTGGAAAATCGCCGTCTTTATAGCCGAACTTTTCAACGATAAACGGCTGAAGCGTAACTGGCGGGAAGTAGTTGCTTACCTGAATACCTTCAGCGATCATCGCATTTAAAATTTCGTTTCTTTTCGCCGCGTAAGGTTCTTTCAGACGAAGAACAAATACAAACCAACTCATTCTGCAATCGGCCGGTGCCTGCGGAACGATAACTCTGGTTTCATCGCGCAAAAGCTCCTGATATGTTGAGGCAACCTTTTGGCGTTTAGCGACAAACTCTTCAACCCTGTCAAGCTGACTTGAACCGAGTGCCGCGTTAATATCGCTCATTCTGAAATTATAGCCAAGCCTGTCGTGTGCAAGCCAGCCGCCGCCTTTGCCGCGTCCCTGATTCCGCAAAGACCGGCAAATATCCGCCAAATTCTCGTCATCGGTCAGGATCATACCGCCTTCGCCGGTGGTCATCTGTTTATTCGGATAAAACGCGAAATTGCTCATTGTGCTGTAGTTACCGACTTTTGTGCCTTTGATTTCAGCGCCCAAGCCTTCGCAACTGTCTTCAATCACCGGCAAATTATGTTTCTTGCCGATTTCCCAAACTTTGTCCATACCGGCAGGATTTCCAAACACTACAACCGGCATAATCGCCTTTGTTTTTTTTGTGATTTTGGCTTCGATTTTTTTGTAGTCAATATTAAGAGTCGTCGGGTCAATATCCACAAACACCGGCTTGGCATCGACCATCATAATTGAGTTTGTAGTAGCAATAAACGTAAACGGTGTTGTGATTACCTCATCGTCTGCGCCTATTCCTAATGCTTTAAGGCAGAGGAAAAGCCCGCTGGTGCCTGAATTTACAGCAATTCCATGTTTTCTGCCTATGTATTTGGCAAGTTTATTCTCAAATTCAGGAATTTTGGGACCGAGTGAAAGATTGGGTGTTTTAAGAACATCTACAACCGCTTTGATATCATTGTCGTTGATGTCCGGCCGAGAAAGAGGAACTCTAATATTCATATAAGTTTGTCCCAGAAATAATAATTTGCAACAGGTAAACCTAATTTAGCTTACCTGTTTAAAAGCAGTCGGGGAGACAAGATTTGAACTTGCGACCTCTGCGTCCCGAACGCAGCGCTCTAGCCAAGCTGAGCTACTCCCCGCAAAAAATGCGAGTTCAGAATTATATCACAACTAAATTAAAATACAATACTTTTTGTAACACCTTTTTTACAATAGGTTTACGGGATCAACATCAACCTGCACCTGTACGGCAGAGGCCGCAGGCTTCAGGCCGCGGAATCGACTCAAAAGTTCGCCCAATTGCGCCGGTTTGACTGTTTGAAGGATAATCTGCATACGATGAAACCGCTGAATTCGCGAAATCGCCGCCGGCATCGGCCCGCTCATTTTAATATCGAATTTGCGAGCGGAAATTATTGCGATAATCTGCTCTGCTATTTTTTTCGAGGCGTTTTCAAGTCTGTCAAATTTAATATCACGTATCCTGACAATCGCCAGTCTGCCGTAAGGCGGCAGCATACATGCGTGTCGAATTTTCAATTCTTCTTTTACAAACCCTTCGAAGTCATCATTAATCGCGTATTTAATCGCCGGCTGATTCGGCATAAATGTCTGAATATAAACCGTGCCGCCTTTGCTGCTTCTGCCGGCCCTGCCGGAAACCTGACATATCAACTGATACGTGCGCTCATTTGCGCGAAAGTCCGGCAATTGCAGCGAAGTATCCGCGCCAATTATTCCAACCAACGTAACATTCGGAAAGTGTAAACCCTTTGCCAAAATCTGCGTGCCGGCAAGAATATCAATTTTGCCGGCGTCGAAATCTCCAAGCAACTGATAGTAATTGTCCTTCTGCATCGAATCACTATCAACTCTTACAACTTTCGCCGTTGGAATTTTTAGTTTCAATTCATCCTCAAGTCTTTGCGTGCCCAGGCCAAGCATTGTTACATTCCCGCCGCAAACAGGACAGTTTTTCGGAACCAGCGTTTGCGACAGACAATAATGACAGACCGCAAAACCGCCGGCAACTCTGCTCTTCAAATTCGGCGAATGCTGATGCTTTTCAGATTTGTGGAACGTCAGCGTAACATCGCAATTCCGGCATTTAAGCGAATATCGGCACGATGGGCAAAAAATAAAATTACTGTAACCCCTGCGATTGAGCATAAGAATCACCTGCTCTTTTTTTTGCAGAGTTTGTTTTATCGCGGCCTCCAGTTCAGGACTTAAAATATTCACGCCGCCCTTGTCGAATCCGCATTGCGACATATCGACGACTTTCATCTTCGGCTTTGGCAAATCCATTACACGCTTCGGCAGCGAAAGTTTCATAAAATGACTTTTCGCCGAGCAATTTCCCAGCGTTTCAAGCGAAGGCGTCGCGCTTCCCAAAACGCAAACCGCATCAGTAATTTGCGCCATTTTTATCGCGACATCCCTGCCGTTGTATCTGGGCGATGTATCCTGCTTATAACTCGGCTCGTGCTCCTCATCGACAACAATAATTCCCAACTGCCGCACAGGTGCGAAAATCGCGCTGCGCGCGCCGATAACAACTATCGGCGATGTATTGCGAATTTTCTGCCACTGCGCATTTCGCTGCGAAGCAGTCAACTGTGAATGTAATACAGCCAAATGGGCAAACCGCGTGCTAAAACGCTGAATAGTTTGTGCGGTCAGCGCAATTTCCGGAAGCAAAACGATTGCGCTTTTGCCCCTTTCAAGAACTTTTTCTATCGCACGGATATAAACTTCCGTTTTGCCGCTGTCGGTAACACCGTGCAGAAGCGCAACGGAAAATTTCTGCGATTCGATTTGTTTTTCAATCGCCGACAATGCGTTTTTCTGGTCGTCGTTCAAAACCACATTCGCGGTTTTTAAAATCATTCCCTTGGGCACAATCGGCAAATCTGAATATACCGTTTCACTTGTAAATTTCACAATGCCTGCCTGCAACAATTTTTTCACAGGCGCCATTGTTACATCGGCCTGCGAAAGCAATTTATCAACCTGTATCGCACTATCCTCATTATTTGCGCCGGCCTGCTGCAAAATCTCGATTAACTGTTTTTGTTTCTTTCCTTTGATTAATGCCAAATCAGAATTTTCCGTCAGATATGCTGACTTAACGCTCTTTTTGCCGGTGTCGTGTTTTACCGCAGCCGGAAGCATTGCGCTCAATACTTCGCCCAATGGCGAAATATAATATTCGCTAATCCATTTGCCGATTTTTAAAAGTCTTTCATCGAGCAGCGGAGATTCATCTAAAACTTTTTTTACGATTTTTAATTTGTACGGAACGTTGGCAGTCTTCGCATCTTTTATATCAATGCAAAACACTTTACAGGATTTATTGGATTTGCCGAACGGAACTTCCAGCCTTTGGCCGGGCACTACGGGCAGGAATTTATCCGGCAGAAGATAACTAAAAACATCATCCACACCGGCGTCAACGGCGACAGTTACAATATTACTGCACGGAACTTTTTCTTCCGATGTATCAAATAAACTATTCTCAAAGTGTCTGGACATAGGTGGGAATTATATCAGCAAAAATATTTGTTATCCAGCTACTAATCCGTAAATCCGCGCAGGAATTCGCGTGCGCAGGTTTGCACAAAATTGCGCAGATGTGCGAAAACCTGCGCAGATTTTCATAGAAAACGCTTCAAAAAGCCTAAAAAACACATCAAAACCGTTTCAAAACACCCAAAAACCTCTTAAAACACCTTGACTGATTAATTTTTTAGGTCAGTTTTGGGCAAAAATAACAATTTTCAGCAAATAAATGTAACTGAATGAAAGTAAAATGAAGTAAAAACACAAAAAATGGTAGTGAAATTAAGTGAAATTACATAAAAAAATCAGGACATTCGGCGACTATAAAATCAGACGCAAGTAAGATGCAAAAGAGCAAATAGACACAAATTTTCACCCCTCATTGTATGGCGTATTGTACCATATTTTTGTCTGTTTTTCAAGCATTTTTTTAATCGCAGATTACTCTGATGACGCTGATTCTTTTGTAGCCACCAAGACATCCCCTTTGGTTTTGTTTTAAAGCAACAAAACCCTGAAGATTCGGGGACTTCCGCTCCGCTTCAGCCAAGGCACTAAGTTTAACATCCAACATCGAACGCTTAACGTTGAACTTCGAATGTGGAACGCTGCGTGGGAATTTTTAATTAAACTCAAAACTAAAATCTCTTAAAACGTAAAACCAAAATGTAAAATCTAAAATTAATATGAATGATTGGCCATAATCATTATTCGGATGTAAGTATTAAGAGTTTCACGCCTTCTTTAGTAGATATTTCTTCAATTTGCTTTAACTTATCTTTATCTATAGGATTGGGAGCGATAATGGCCAAGACAGGAATTAAGTTTGTTGCATTTGCATAACAAATCGTCTGCCCTAAACCTTCTTTCCATTTTGGCAAAAAATCAACTTCAATTGCATAGCGGTCTGTAAGTATATCTGCACGGCCTAAATCTAATTTCACTTCAGTTTTCCCATTTATTAATTCCGCAAGAGCATTAGTCCATTCCTTTTCATGGGCTTCAACGGGAATCTGTAATTTTATCGTAGGAATTAATAATTCTGAGTTTTGTGCCAAAAGCTGAACAAGCGATTGAGGTGGTTTTGCCACGGCCATAGGTTGTTTTTTTGTTATTCTTGTAAACAAACCAACCAATGCAAAAATCACCACAATAACAAATGCAACTTTGATTCCATAGTTTAATGAATGCTTCTGTTTAACAACAATACTCATGACATCACTTTCTTAGTAATACAAAAATAATAATTCCAATCACTATGGCTATAACAATTATTACTGTATTGGTATTCTTCTTTACTGTGATGTTGGTATTTCCACTTGCTGTATTAAAAGTGGAACGAACTTCATAATCAGACTTACTAGATTGCTCAAGTCCACGGACTGTCTGAACAGTCGCGGCCATATCTCTTGTACTATCATAAAATCGTTGATCCGCTTGAGCTTGTGCAACATCCAATCCCAACTTTTCTTCTGCAATTTTTTTCCGCAGTTCATTTTTTTGACTTTCCGTCAATTCATCGAAAGTAAGATTTAAGAAACTGCCTTTAGCCTGTTGAATAGCAAATGCTTTTTGCAAATCTTCTCTTCGAACCATTTCATTATTACCATTATTATCTGTCATAATAGCTCTCCATATAAATTGAAACAATGTTGGTTTTTCTTCTACAATTTTAACATAAATATCACCTTGTGGTAATGAAATATGGTGAGAAACTCTTTCTGTTCCTCTTACATTAGCGATAAAGCTTTCAATCCTGTTAAATTCAGCTTCAAGATAAGCTGTTCTCTGGACTGCTTCTTCCTTTTCTACAGCCTCTAAAAGCCTGTGGACAGCTTCCATATCACCACAACTAAGCCAAGTAGCCCTTTTAATTAAATTATCAGGATATTTAACACTTCCAGCATCTTTAATAATTTTATCAATCGCCGGCAATACTTTCTCACGCCAAGATTCCGGTGTAGCATCTATGTACAAGGTGTTTTTTTTTAGATAACGTTTTCTTAATTTTTTTATAAGTTCAAATCTTTGTTCTTTGGAGAGGTAATAAGGAAGGAGTTCAATCAGTCGCTCAGCCGTCTGGCCACTTAACGTAACGCGTCCTTCCTTCCAACTCCAGTATGTTTTTATTGCATACTGCGCTGGCCCTTGCCCATATTTCCGTTCATATTTCGCAAATAATTTGCCAAGCTCATATAATGATAAATTGAAAAATATTTCTTCAATGTCCTTGTCAACTCCTCCAAAAAGATGAGTAAGATAATCGCGATAACTCATTGGCTATGCACCTCAATCTTAGGTGCTAAACGAATGCCGGACAACAAAATCCAGAAGTCGTGCTGCGATATATTAGTAACTTCAAGCCTTGAAGTGTTTTTGCCACGCTTTAACGATTTCACTTTTATGTTCCTCAAAAAAAAATCCCGAATTTGATATACTATATCAAACTACCGCGTGGGCTAAAGCCCACCCTACCAATCACTGGTCGCCGTACCGGCGACCGCTAAACACTAAACATCGTTTACGTTTCGTCCACACTAACGACGGGTAAATCGAGCCAGAAAGTAGCGCCTTGTCCTTCGGTGCTTTCGAGTCCGATTTTGCCGGAAAGCAGTTTCGCAAGTTCCGTACTTATCGCAAGGCCTAAGCCAGTGCCCTGCTGGGTTCGTGTGATTGAACCATCACCTTGACGGAATTTTTCAAATATCTTCTCCCTATCCTTTTCAGCAATGCCGGGGCCTGTATCGGTTATCGCAACTCTGACTGTCATGTGATCCGGCATAGAAGCTGTTATTTCAATTCTGCCATCTTCGGGTGTGAACTTCACAGCGTTACTCAACAGGTTATATAAAATCTGCTGGACTTTGCCGCCATCGGTTTTAATCCACGGTATTTGTTCGTCAATCGTAAGTTTGACTTTTAGTTTTTGCTTTTCGGTAAGCGGCGAGAAAAACGCAACCAAACCGCGGCACAATTCCGGTATGCTGGTTTTGTCGAGATGCAGTTCGATTTTGCCGGATTCCATTTTCGCCATCTCGAGCAAATCATTAATCATCGTCATAAGATTTTTGCCGCTGTTGACGATATTTTCAGCGTAACGTTTGCTCTTTACGGTATCTTCGGCGGGTTTTTCACGCAGGATTTCAGCAAAGCCGAGAATCGCATTCAACGGCGTGCGAAACTCGTGCGACATATTGGCGAGAAATTCGCCTTTGAGTTTATTGGCCTTGAACAATTCGATATTGCGTTCTGAAAGCTCTGTAATCTTCTCATCGAGCTGCTTGTTTGCCTGGCGCAGTTTTTCCTGTCCCTGCACGAGATTATCAAGCATCGCATTGAGAGCATCGCCAAGACGTTCAAATTCGTCATTGGTTTTTATGCCGCAGCGGACTTCGAGATTGCCTTCGGAAACATTTTTGACAATAGCCCGCAACTGCCGAATCGGGCTCAAGATTATACGCTGGGCGATAATATAAAACGCGACGATCGCGCCGGAACCTGCAAGCAGCACCGCGGCAAGAATACACATTCTGTTCATCAGAACGGTTTTGCTGATTTCACGGCCGGGCATCTGCACGACTATCGCGCCAATCGGTTCGTCAAGCGTAAAGGTCGGCGCGGTACCTTCGGGACTGTGACAGGCAAGACAGGGTTTATGGGCACGGACAATGTTTATATATGTCGTTTCGACATTATTATTGACGTCAGAAATCCAGGTTTGTTCATCATCCGGCTGCTTATGCTTAACCAGTCGTCCAATTTTTTTTGATAAATCGGCGTTGGCAAAATTCGCATCGGCCTGATTTTTCCATTTGCCCTCGGCATCAAGCCGCAGCCAGTGTACCCTGCTGGTTTGGTTCTGTTTAAGCGAGCCGCCTTCGTCGAGCATTAGAACTTTTTTTTCGGGAGTTTCGAGTTTGAAATGACGTTCGAAAACAGTGTTAACAACCGCTCTGCCGGCGTCTATCACGGATTTCTCCGTCAGCTTGTTCATCCACGAATATGGAATCAGCAGCGCAAGCACAAGTACCAGAATAATCGCCGTGCCGAAAAGCAATCTGCATTTGCCGGCCAAAGACACCGGCCGCAACCGCAGATAATCAAGAACAGTTCCAAAAAATTTTCCGGTACGACCCATAGTTAATTTAAGATTGAATAATGAAGATTGAAAAATTTTAAATTACAATACCTTCGCCCGCAAACGTTTCCGTAAATCTTCAATCTTCATTCTTAAATATTCAATTTTTAATGGTGCGTTTGCGTTCTCAAATTCAATTCGTCAAGCTGTTTCTGTTCCACAGAGCTCGGCGCATCGGTAAGCAGACACTGGCCTTTCTGTGTTTTCGGAAACGCGATAACGTCCCTGATATTGTCAGTTCCGGTAAGGAACATTACAAGCCTGTCGAGACCTAACGCAATTCCGCCGTGCGGAGGAGCACCGAACTTAAGCGCGTCGAGGAAGAAGCCGAATCTGTCTTTGGCCTGCTCTCGCGAAATTTTCAGCAAATCGAAAACTTTGGCCTGAATCTCCGGCTGGTGAATACGAATACTTCCGCCGCCGATTTCAGAACCATTGACAACAATATCATAAGCCTGCGACCTGATATGGCCGGGGTCTGTATCGAGTTTGTGAATATCTTCCGGAACAGGCGCTGTAAACGGATGATGCAGCGAATCAAAACGATTCTCGCCTTCGTTCCAATCAAACAATGGAAAATCAATAATCCAAACCAGTTCATACGCCTTGTCGTCAATAAGGCCTAAATCTCTGGCAACTTTGAGCCTCAACGGCGCGAGCGCTTTATTCGTTTGAGCTGGTTTATCGGCGACAAACAGCAGCAAATCGTCAACCTTCGCATCGAATTTGGCAATGATTGCCTTTCGCTGTTCAGGCGTGAAAAATTTCGTCAGATTGCTCGACAAATCTATGCCTCCCTGTTCATCTTTAATAACCTTGAACCACGCAAGACCTTTTGCACCAAAATCCTGCGCAACACCCGTGAAGGTTTTTTCAATATCGCTTCGTGAAAATTTCGCTCCGCCCGGTGCGCAAAGACCTTTAACAATGCCGCCCTTCTGAACGGTATCGGTAAAGACTTTAAATTGCGACTGACTTGCGACTTCTGAAATATCCTTGAGTATCATACCAAAACGCAAATCCGGACGGTCGATGCCGTAATCATCCATCGACTGCTGATATGTCATTCTTCTAATCGGCAGTTTAATTTCAACGCCGAGCACTTCTTTCCAAATTGCCGCGATGAGCTGCTCGTGAACGGTAATCACCTCGTCTTCTTCGACGAAACTCATCTCGACATCTATCTGTGTAAACTCCGCTTGTCTGTCGGCACGCGGGTCTTCATCTCTGAAACATCTGACAATCTGAAAATATTTATCAACGCCGCTGATCATCAGCACCTGCTTGAAAAGCTGCGGCGACTGCGGCAACGCATAGAAATTTCCAGAACACAATCTGCTTGGCACGAGAAAATCTCTTGCGCCTTCGGGCGTGCTTTTGCCGAGGAAAGGCGTTTCGATTTCCCAAAAACCTTTGCTGTCGAAAAAGTCGCGTGCGACCTTTGTAACCTTATGACGCACTTTAAGACGATTCTGCATTACAGGGCGTCTCAAATCAAGATAACGATATTTCAAACGCGTCTCTTCGGCGACTGATTCAGCATTTTGAAGTTCAAATACCGGCGTTTCAGCTTTATTCAAAATCTCAAGATTATCAATCAGCACTTCGATTTTACCCGTATTGAGCTTTGGATTATCCAACCCCTCGCCGCGAGGCCTTACGCTACCGCTTGCCGCAATGACAAATTCACATCGCAAATCGCGAGAGAGCTTGTGCATTTGGGGCTGTGCTTTTGGATCGAAAACAAGCTGCGTCAATCCTTCACGGTCGCGTAAATCAATGAAGACAAGATTGCCATGGTCGCGATATGAATCCACCCAGCCCGCAAGAATTACTTTTTTGCCGGCGTCTTCAAGACGCAGTTGACCACAGTTATGAGTTCTTTTAAGCATAAAATCTTTCCGATACTCTTAAGAAATTTAATATAAAGCAAATACTACGACAGATGTTCGTCTATCGCGTCTGTAATGTCAGACTTCTTAGCCAAACCGACCCATTTTTTTACCATTTCGCCGTTATTAAACAAAATAACCGTAGGAATGGCGCTAATGCCGAACTCAACGGCCGCTTCGTGATGCTCGTCAGTATTAAGTTTGCAGATTTTCGCTTTGCCTGCGTATTCGTTTGCGATTTCTTCAATCACAGGAGCAAGCATTTTGCACGGACCACACCAAGGCGCCCAAAAATCAACGAGAACCGGTGTATCGCCATGTACTATACTGTCAAAGGTAGCATCTGTAAGTTCAATCATATTTCCGGCCATTTTACGTCCTTTCCTTATGCGTAATTGCGGCTAAATTCATCGAGCAGCGGATTTTAGTCGTTTTAAACGTCAAAGTCAAACTATTTTGCCGTCCCGGCCGGCGTCAGAATATGTATTAACAAAGAAAATTGGTTGTATTTTTCCACCGAAACAGCTACAATCCAAAATTATTCTTATTTTTTCGGGGCGTAGCGCAGTTTGGCTAGCGCGTCAGACTGGGGGTCTGAAAGTCGCAGGTTCGAATCCTGTCGCCCCGATTTTGAGCAGAGCTCAAAATCAGAGCAGTAGAGGGTAGATAGTTGAAAATAGAGCAAATCGCCTGCTCTGCGGGCAATTAATGATGGCTGGATGGTTCAATATCTCTACTGCAGTCTATTTTCTACTCTCAACTTTCAAAAGAAATAAACAGGTAAACTACAGATACGTTTGCCTGCTTGTCGCGATGCCGTTAGTCGCTGGTATTAATCGTTTTTATTGTTGGTTTGTTTGGGTGGAATTTTTTTCTTTAATCCGCCAGTGCCACGGTTCGTAAGTAATACCTGCACTGGAATCTTTCGGATACGAGAGAATAAAATTAAATCTTTGTGCGTTTTTCATCAGCCAGACATATTCCGGAAGTACCTCGAACTTTTCAGGGCAGCCGTCGCCATTAATGCCGTCTTCGTTGATGAAGTCGAGTGCCTGTCTGCGCGGGCAGCCATGTTCACTGTAGCCCGGCAACGCAACATATTTTACGGTTTCACGAATAGAGTAATCATGGTTTGAGAGATAAAATACAAACAGGTATAACTGGTATGCGCTGCTGCGATATGCGGATTCGACATAAAGACGTTTGCCGATTTCCTTTTGCATCGCATCCATCATTTTTGTATAGCTTTCGTTTACATCTTTCGGCAGAAATTGCGGCGGCAAAATATATGGTTCGCCTTTGATTTTAATTTTCTGCCCTGTGATGATAACGAATTCCTCATTACCCTGTGCGATTCCAAGGTATGGAATTTTGACCGATATTGCATTAGCGTCAAGAGTTTCAAATTGTTTGAGGAATATTTTCTGGCTTTCGGTAAGCGGAGCGTAAAGCTCACTAAATGCAAGCGAAGCAAGATTATGTTTTTCGTCTCTCTCTCTGATTAGAGGCTCAAGTTCGCCGAGAACAGTTTTAACCTGATTGACATCGGACGGGGAAAGACCGTCAAGATTCAACTCGGCAAAGGCAAGGCCGACAAACAAAAATGAAAAAACAAAAACACAACAAAGTAACTTTGACATTGTTACCTCCAGTGATCATATTTTAAAGTGAAAGAGTTTTTTCGCAAGACATTTTGTCAGCTCAAAACAAAAAATACATTCGTGGAAAGTCGGATTTCTTTAGTTGAGTTTTGAACGGAGAGTTTCAGCGCGAAGAATATCACGCTGTTCGGGATTAAGAGATTGGCCTTTGTTGATTTGCAGATGAGCCGGCTGGGTCAGCAGAAATAACTCATTGACTGTCTCGATGGAAATTTCCTTTACCCTGCCCATATTGATACCCATACGCAAATTGCTCAACAGAAACATGGCTTCGTGCGAACTAATCAGCTTTGCACTTTTCAGCAGAGCAAGTGCGCGGGCAATTTTATCATCGAGGATATTTACTTCTCCGGTCAAAAGTTTATCACGAGCAATTCTTTCATATTCGACAATTTTCGGAATTATCAAGTTCTGAAAATCATCAACAATCTTCTGTTCGCTTATGCCGAGTGTTACCTGATTCGAAATCTGGAAGAAATCGCCGATAGCTTCAGTGCCTTCGCCGAACAAACCGCGAATGGCAAGATTCATATCACGAGCTGATTCGAAAAGTTTTTTCAACTGGTCGGTCATCTTCAACGCAGGCAGGTGCATCATTACCGAAACGCGGATTCCTGTGCCAAGATTCGTTGGGCAGGCGGTAAGATAGCCGTATTGTGAACTGAACGCATACGCGACTTTTTCAGCAATCTCGTTATCAATTTCGTTTATTCGCTGCCAGCATTTTTCAACGTTCAAGCCGGGAGCAAGAACACAAAGACGCAAATGGTCTTCTTCGTTTATCTGCGCAGAGAAAAGCTCATTTTGGGCAATTACAACTCCGCGCGGGCCGGTGCCTGCGGCGAGATTCCGGCTGATTAACTGCCGTTCTATCAGCAGGTCGCGTTCGATTGTTGTGCCGTGTTCGATGTCTATAAAGAAAATATCGCCGAGTGAGCCGAGCGAAAGAATTACTTCTTTGAGCGTTTGCAGAATTTCACTTTTTTCCAGATCGCTGCATCGTGTGGCAAACTTTTTACCCGCTAAATTTCGGGCAAGCCGAATTCGTGACGAGACTACAATGTCCGATAATGGTGCGACAGGGTCGAACCATCTGCTTATTTTCATACTTAAATCTGTTAGTCTCATTGAATTTTTCCGACTATGCCTGCGAAAGAGCCTTGAGCTGGTCTCTTAATTTTGCCGCAAGCTCGTAATCCTCGGCCTTAACCGCTGCATCGAGCCGGCGCTTCAAATCATCAATTACGGACTTGTCTTTTGTGTCCTCGCCGGTAACTGACGGAGGAACTTTGCCAATGTGCTGTGAATTGCCGTCCTGTGTCTTTTCGATAACGTCGTGCAAATCATCTTCGAAAACTTTGTAATCGTTCGGACAGCCCAACAATGCCTGTTTTCTGAACTGCTCCATCGTCGTACCGCACTGGTCGCAGACTTTGCCGGTCTTTTCGACAGCCTCTGCGCCGTCGGTTTGCTGATGGGCGGCAATGAGAGAACTTAACAACTCATTGAGCGAAAGCTGACTCTTGACCGTAACGCCTTCCTTCTGCGCACAAGCCTGGCACAGGTGGCTTTCCGTTCTGTGGCCGTCAACTATCTCTGTCAGATGTACCGTTGCTGTCTTATCTTTACAAATTTCACATTGCATAACGTTATTTTCCTGAATTTATTACCCCCGCCACACCCTTGTCTTCGACTGCGAGTGCAGGCAGGTGCGGGGGCTAATAATCGAATATTATTATATCAAAAAACAGTCAAAATAGACTCAATATTATTATCGGCTATTTTCCCATTCTACTAAACCTGTTTTTCACTGTATTTTGCTTTGCAACCGGGGGCTTCGGTAACTTCAACATATAAAAGTTTTACTCCCTGCTGAAGCTGCTTTTTAATACTGTCATAAATATATTTGGCGACATTTTCAGCCGAAGTATTCATATCCTTAAAGCAGTCGAAATCCTCCAGTGCCCTGTCGCTGAACGGCGAAACAATTTCGTCGATTGTCTTTTTCAGGTCGTTGAAGTCCAAAAGCAGACCGTTTTGGTCAAGATGCTCGCCGGCGACAGCGGCCTCGGCCTGCCAGTCGTGAATGTGATACGATTCGGCACCGGCCGTGAATTTAAGCTGATGGCCCGCAACAAAAACAGTACTAACCGTAATGGTAAACATATTTTTACCCTCTGATATTTTTTTCAGTCAGTCTTTTCTGCAATTTTTCATAAACGCCTGCGGGAATCAGATTCGCGACGTTGCCGCCAAGCGAAGCGATCTGTCTGATGAGCGCAGAACTTGTAAAGCCGTACTGTTCGCTGGTCATAATAAAAATCGTCTCAATGCCGGCAACCGCTCGGTTCGTCATTGCAAGCTGAAATTCATACTGCACGTCCGTTAGGTTTCGCAAACCACGCAAAATAACCGTAGCACCGACGCTGGCGGCATACTCGACCGTCAGGCAATCATAACTCTGGACACTAACGCAGGGAATATCTTTAACAAGAGGTTTTATTATCTCAACGCGCTCATCAAGCGTGAAAAGCGGGTCTTTCAACGGACTGTTGCCGACCGCGACTATCACTTCGTCGAATAACTTAATACCGCGACTTATAACATCGAGATGGCCGTTGGTAATAGGGTCAAATGAGCCGGGAAAAACAGCTCTAACAAATTTTTTGGACATAATTCCACCTTTCAAATTATAATTATACCCCAAACGGCATTAACGTCAAATATTCATATATTATATCATTTGGGAAATAAAAAACCCCGTGTACGCATAACGCCGCACGGGGTTTTGGAACATTCTACATCAACTTAACACTTAACCTTTAATCAACTTGAGCAACGGCAGCGGTCTGTCAACGCCTTCAATAAACGACGGTCTTGCCGCCCATGGTGTTACGCTGACTACGCCTGTCATATCCATCCAGTGCTGGAGTCTTGCGACCGGAGTATTCCAAATCATGTGCAGATGGTTTGCCGCGGCGTATTGCTTATACTCGACCATCGTCGCATACTTCGGAACGAGGAACGTATGCGGCCAGTTCGGGTCTGTCAAATCGCACATCGCTTTGCCGAGCTTTTCGGGAACTTCTGTTGTTACAGCTTCGTCCCAAATCAAACTAAATTTGTTGTTCGCTGAACAATATGCCATTCTGCCTGCGAGGCCTTCAATGCCGGCAGGTGTCATAAATGTAATTGAATTTCCGCCGCCCGCGAAGTAATCAAGACTCGCAAGAGGCATAGAAATGCCAGACATAATTTTCTTAATGTCTGTACCTGGCAATTGCGCCCAATCGAATGAAGCCGAGCCGCTGTTGTTGCCGTCAACCAGGCCCTTCTTGAGCCAGTCGGCATTCTTCGGCAGAGATTTAATTCCCAATTTCTTCGCCAGCCCTTTGATTTCCCATGCTTCCCAGATTTTTCTCAAATCCATAAACAGCGGTGGATTCCCGCCGGAGAGCCAGTTAAAGAATAACATTGTGAGCAATGCCTGACAGTCGGCTTCAGTTGCGTACGGTATCGCCTGTTTTGGGCCGTTATGGTCGAATGTGCTGTTGAAGAGCGATTCCATAACATCTGCGACTGGCATCGGAATGCCGCGTTTGTCGCTGCCCCATTCGAGCTGGCTCATAAATCCGCCGCCAACGGCATTGAGCTGCGCCATCAAATCGCGAACAATCAGGTACATCGCCAGTGAAATATTGAAACGCTCATTTTCTTCGGCGGTCTTGACCTGAAGTCTCTTGCCGATGTGTTTGTCTATCCATGCGCGAAGTGCTGATAATTCTTTTTTGTCATAAGCGCCTTTGCTAAGCATATCAGCCAGCAGTTTCATATCGAGTCTTGTAATTTCCAATCCGAAAGTATTTCTTGTCGGAATAACGTGAGACAGAGCGGTTTCCATACCCATCGAATCGTGGCCGAAAAGCACAACTCTGCGGCCCTTCAACGCCACATAAGTAACGGCTGAATAACACCAGTCGATAAGATTCTTTGCGGTTTCTTTGCTCATCTGCGGATTCAACCCCTTGTCATCCCAGTTGCCGACGTTCAGGGTTACGAGTCTGCCGTATTGCGAAATCGCGCCGCTTAAAGCATGTGCATACACAACGCCTGGCTTGGGACCGCTGTTGCCGCAGGTAATGTTCATCGGCGTTTCAGCGGGGAACTGCTGAAGAAGCGAAATCGATGTAAGCTGCGGGAATGCCCATGTGTCCGGAGCGCAGACGAGAATGTTTACGCCGGCGTTTCTGAACTGCTGGGCGACGAGGTCAGCCTGCGGTTCGCCATCGACGAGGACATCCGAATAAACAACCTGTACCGGCTGGCCATCCGGCATTATAACTGCGCCGCAAATCGTATCGGCAACCATTGCGATAATGTTCTGCACGCGTTTTCTGCTGTCAGCGTCAATGCGGGGATCGCCGGGAGCGAAAACGCCGATAACCGGCTTGCGAGGTGATGCGTTTTTTATACTATCCAAACAAACTGCTTTTGCATTATTACTCATTTTTTCTCCGAAAATTTTAACGTAGCCACTAAGGCACTAAGACACTAAGTTTTTCATTTCTATTTACCCTGCGCTAACCCCGCTTTCGCTTATGGGTTTCCGCTTCGCTTCAACGCTTAGGGCTCTGATGGTTTTACTCTACGCCCCAAAAATATATTTTACAAGTAAAAACAACGCACACAACGTCTTCTAACGTTTTAATGAACTAAACAGAACTAAAATTAGCAAAAAAATGCTATTATAATTGTTCTGCAGTTTTCGGAGTGTTAACATCGTTGGCGTCTTTGGAGATATCCTCCACCAAATCAGCCAGCGGTTTTGTCATATTCGTTCCCATATATGAAGGCACTTTATAGACCCAGCCTTTGGTTGCATTGGCAAGCTTCATCGCGCTTTCTTTGGCCAGCAGTTTCGCTTCCTTCTTTTTAAGCTCATCGGCCGACTCAACGCCCTGCTCTTTTGTTACCTGCGTTTTGTCTGTAAAGTCAACACTGCATTTTATGTATGTATCGGAATCCTTTTTGGCAATTTCAATACTAATCAGAGTCGAATCCTTTTTCATAAGACTGAACTTGCGGTCGAAGTCCAAATCCTTCGCTTTGTCTTCGGACATCATATCGTCGAATCTCAAATTTGAAAGAGCGCCGAGTACCTGCTGACATTCGCTGTCTTTCTGTTTTTTGCCGGCAGGCAGTTCCTTGAGTTTTACAACGGCACCGTTGGCATCGGCGGTCAGCGAATACGAACCTTCCGGTGAAGTAACCGTTACCCAATCGATGCTTTCCTTCTTAATGTAAATGAGATCCTGATTCGTATATTCAACCGCTTCGCTGCGTATCCATGGAACATTTGCCAGCACATAAACTTTCTTATCGTTCACAAGTCTGCCATAGCACAAACTACCTTTGCCCGATTCGGAATCCTTGCCGATGATAAAGCCGGTGATAAGTTTATCGGCTGCATCGTAGAACGTAAGCATCGCCTGCGAGTCGGCATCCGTTACGCCGAGGTCTGCGTAATTTTTCTCATCCTCGGTGTATAACTCGACGGTCTTTATGTCCAGCGACGATGTAAACAAATTATTAACCACTTTCGTTGCCGCGGGGTAACCATCCTTTTCAGCAATCACAAATTCATTGCCTTTGTGCTGAAGCGTAACGGTTTTGCCGCCCTGCTTTACAATGATTTTCTGAATACCAGCCGGGTCAAGCCCCTGTACAAGCGAACCCATAGCTGACGCGGCAGGCTTTGTTTTGTTGGCATATTGTGAAATAACCAAAGCAAGAACAACTGAAGCTGCCGCTACAATACCTAAAAATGATATTCTTTTATCACTCATTGAAATAACTCCAAATTCCCATCTAAAAATCTTAAATTTTCAATATTAAATATTAAATTCGTTATGAATCGCTTGCGTGGCTGATATATTTGCGTTTCCTTGTGCCTTTGTAAATGCCGAGCACAATCGCGATTATCAGAATCACAGCCGGTGCGGCGAGCATATTGAAATTCCGCAGTTTATTGCCAAGCTGTTCTTTACGCTGTACTTTTATTTTCTTGATTTCCTGAAGCTCTTTGCGTGCCTCAAGAATTTTCAGTTCAAGGTCTTTCTTCTTTTGCAGAATCGAACTTTCAATCAGTTCTTCCTGGCCTTCTTTGGCCGAACCGAGCACTGCCCTTAAGTCGTTTTCAAAGCCTTCAATTTTCTTATTGATTTCGTCTTCCTTTTCAGCGGACTGCAAATCGGCCTCGGCTTCGATTTTGTCAACGACGAGGAACGGTCGCTTGAAATTGCCTCTGGAACGCATCGAAATCAGTTCGCTTGAACCGCTCAAATCGTCTATCGCGTTCATTATCATTGCGCTGTTGTCGCCGACAATCATCATGCCAAACATTGAACTCCTGTACGCAAGAATATCGCTGATGAAATCGACATCGGCAAAAACCGCTACCGCACAGTTCGCGTCCGCCTGCGCAAGGCCGGCAATGTGCAGATTCTGCTTGGGGCTATTGGGGTCGTTGGCGTCAGCGGGCTTGTCGGTTTCGATATCAATGCCTTTCGGGAATGCGCTCTTGAATTTTCCAGTTACAAGATAACCCATCTTCACCGGCTGCGTTCCATCTGTGAATTTCTTCATCAGCGAACCCATATCCGGCGTCATAAGCTCAAACTGATTATCGACACGCCAGCTATTACCGCGCGATGTCGTCATAACCAGCGGCGTTCTTTCAATATTCGTTTCCTTCTTTTCTTCGTCAGTCATTGTCAGCTCATTCAGCACGCCGCTGAACAGGAAATCAACCTGATTCAACTCGGCTGAAATCGCGACGTTCTTATTAAAACATTCCGAAGTCATCTGCAAATAACCGATAATCTTCTGCGGCGGTTCGCCCTGTCTTAACGAAGCGTCAACAGCAAGTTCCCTGTCGCCGGCGAACGTGTTCTTCGGCATCTCCAGTCCCCAGCTAACCATCAATCTGTCAAGTGACGATGACGGGTCGTGCTGTGCCTGCATCTGCATCATCTGCTGCTGCGAAGGAGGCACATCGACAACACAATACGGGTCAACGCAAACTATCGTTCTGCCGCCTTTAAGCACAAACTGGTCGATTGCGAACTGTGCCGGCTCGGGCAAATCTTTTGGATGAACGACCAGCAGTAAATCAACGTCCTCAATTTTATTCACATCGGTCGGGATATTCTTCACTTCATACTGCTGTTTGAGCTGTGTAACAATGCCCCACGGCTGGGCGGGAGTTTGCCCCTGCATCTGCATCATTCGAGCCATATAAGGCGTTACATCGTCGCCGACAACCGGCAGAGAACTCATAACGCCGACAGTTTTTTTCTGGCGGGTAATGGCCGTATCAATCAAATAACTTATATCATACTCAACGAAATTCTGCCTGTTGGGCGAGAATACCGGAATAGATTTTTCAACGCCGAACTGCGTCTGGACGACAAGACCGAAGAAGAAATTTTCCTCTTCTGTGATTGGGAATTTTTTCAGGCCGTAGCGAATCGCCGAGACTTCGTCATCCGAATACGGACGCGGGTCGATAAGCTCCAGCTTTACCATTCCTTTGCCGGCCGCTTCGTATTCCATCAATAGCGATTTTACAAATTCATAATAATTATTGAAATAGCGAATCTGGTCGGGGCCTTTCATCGCGGCTGTCCTGGCGTAATAAAGCTTCATCGTTATCGGCTGATTCAGCTTACCCAGAATCGCTTTCGTACCGTTCGACAAACTGTAAATCTTCTGCTGTGTAACGTCGGCTTTCAGATGCTTACCGACATTCTGGCAAATGCCTATGAAACTGAAACTAATAACCAGCACAAACACAACCGCGACATATCGTCTGACGGTTTTATTTTCGTCAAGGGCAACAATACACGAGGCGACCCAGCCGGCAATAAGAATCACAAAATACGCGATATCCTTGAATTGCAGCACGCCCATCTGTATCGAATCGAAATGCTCCTGAAAACTCATTTTGCTTATCGCGGTTACCGCGCCGGCAGGCAGGAATGTCGAAAGATAATTCATCGTCGTCGGCATTCCCACGAATACTAAAATACTGCACGCCACAACGGAAAGCACAAAACTAATGACCTGATTATTGCTGATAGCCGAGAAGAAGCAGCCGACAGCCAAAAATCCACCGGCCATCAAAATCGCTGCCAAATATCCGACGATAATCAAACCAATGTCCGGCTCGCCAAGATAGCATACCGTAATAATCATCGGGAACGTCAGTAAAATAGCAGCAATCAGAAATGCCCAGGCGGCAATAAACTTGCCGAGTGCGGCCTGACGAATCGTTATCGGCAGCGTAAAGAGCAACTCGATTGAGCCGGTCTTTTTCTCTTCAGCCCAAAGACGCATCGCAGCGGCGGGCACGAGAAACACAAACAAAAGCGGAAGATTCATAAAGAACGCCGACATATCCGCCTGACGTGCCTCGAAGAATCCGCCCTTAAATGTCAGATAAGCCGAGAAGAACAGGAACACTACCAGAAATACGTACGCCAATGGCGTCGCAAAATACGATTTGAATTCCCTTTTAAATACTGCCCAAAAACCATTCATAATTCTTTCCTTTTAATCACTGATTTCGCAGATTTCACGGATTATAAATACTATTTTATTTTTCCGTGTAATCAGTGTAATCTGCGATTTTGTTTTATTTTCGTTAAGCTACTTTCGTAATCTTTCTAAAGACTTCGTCCAGCGTGCCGTGATACTCTTCTTTCAATTTCGCCGGCGTGGAGTCTGCGAGAATTTTTCCTTTGGCGATGATAATCGCCCTGTCGCAAACGGCTTCGACTTCTTCAAGAATGTGCGTTGAAACAACGATACATTTTTCTTTTGCCATATTCGCGATAAGTTGACGAACCTCGTGCTTCTGGTTGGGGTCAAGGCCGTCTGTCGGTTCGTCCATAATCAAAACCGGCGGATTGTGAATAAGAGCCTGCGCAAGGCCGACTCTGCGTTTGTACCCTTTTGAGAGTGTTTCGATTGTCTGATGATATACCGATTCGATATGACACATCGCGACGGTTTTGTCCAGCGCCTCTTTGCGAGCCTTGCCGCACAGACCGCGAGCATCACAAATGAAATTCAAAAACGCGCCGACCGCCATATCGCTGTAAGCCGGGACGTTTTCAGCCAGATACCCGATATTATTCCGCACCGAGATTGGATTTTTGATGATGTCAAAGCCGCAAACCTCGGCAGTTCCGCCATCCGGCGGTAAAAAGCAGGACAACATTCTCATTACCGTGCTTTTTCCCGCGCCGTTGGGTCCCAGGAAGCCCAGCACCTGCCCTTTGGCGACATCAAATGATACTCCGTCAACTGCGATAATTGGCCCGAAAGTCTTACGCAAATCCTTAATCTTTATCATTTTATATCCCTGTTATAAAAATTAAATTTAGACATTCCAAGAGATTATATAAAGCAAAATCTTATCGTCAAGTACGATAATATTTCATTTTTGGTTCGCAACATAATAAAATTTTGATATGATTCGGGCTCACTTTGAAAGGATTTGTTATGAAACGCAATGTTTTGAATACCATTATATTAGTTAGTATCAGTTGTTTGCTTGCCGGCGGGTGCGGCTCAAGCGTTACGAAAATGACAGCCAATAGTCTGACTTTGGAAAATAAACACCCATATTCGGTCAAAATCGAAACCACAGGCTGGGAAAAAATCGGCAAACTTCAGACCTCCGGCCTGACCAATGAGCGGTACACTCAAACATTAATCAAATCAATCCAAAGCACCGGCTTGTTTAAAGAGGCAATCGAAACCGGCAATGCCGATTACAACTTGAAAGTTACCGTCATAAAACACATCCTGCCGGGACATATCGGCGATTTCGATTTGACAATGACAACTCAATGGCAGCTTATCGACACTGACGGCAAAGTCGTCTGCAACGAAATTATCGACTCGGTTTATACAAGCAAACTGACCGATGAACTTGTTACTTTCGACAGACTGCAAAAAGCCAATGAAAACCTTGTGAAAATCAACATTGAACAAGGCATTCAAAAGCTGGCACAGTTGAAATTTTAATTGCGTCTAACATAAACTTCGTAAATATAACCAAGCTGTTTGCTTTCGCCGGCAGCAAGTTCTATCATCCACGTTAAATTCCTGACAGGATTCATTCTGTTCAGACCGCGGGCGAGACTTTCGACGCTTGCATTCGGCTCTGATGATTTTACATCGCCGGAAAGGGTTTTGCATATTTCTACTGTAATGGCCTTGTCCTGATGATTGGCTATCGAGAGTTTACCGGTAATTGTAACCAAATCATAGTGATAACCATATAACTGCGAGGCATCCTGCTTTCGGTCTGTTTCAAGCTCGATTTGCTCTGCCTTTACATTCGCTGCCTGTGTGATTTTTAACGTCGTATTGGTCATCGACGGAGTGTAATTCAAAATATCCTGACCAACTATGAAGCCATCCTTTGTTATTTCCGCAGAGGCGGTCGTCCAGGGAATCTGTGTGGAATTTTCCAATCGCAAACAATGCCAAACCGTCTCTACCGGCTCTTGCTGCTGCTGTTGACGATTGTTGTAATAGTATTGTTCATCGGCATTGACATAATCCGGTATTTTCCATTCGTAGATATGTGTATAATCCACAGATTCTGTAAACAGCGGCAAATACGCGACCTGACCTTTTGCAATCGTAACATTCTCACGCGGATATAAAAATAAATCTTCCGCAGTCGCACCTTCCTGCATTGAGCCATAATCAACAGGCTGGGCTAAATCTGACATTTCATATTTCGCCATATTTTGCATTTTAAAATTACCGGCCGAAATTCCTCGCATAGCTTTTGATTCGTTTTCACTTTGAGCCAGTGCCTGCATGAATTGCAGAAGGCTTTCTTTCTTCGCGATTGGGCTGATGATATCGGCGAACTTCAAATTCGGATAGCCGGTAACAAGCTGGACTGTAACGTTATTCAAATCGCAAATTTCATTTACTATCATCGCCTTGGCCGAGACAGATGCTTTGTCGGTATCGGTAATATCAATAATATAGCTCGGCGTCCACGTTATGCCTTTGGCAAGATAACTCATGGTTAATTGTTCGCCGGGGCAGTTCTGTGCCATTGTAAATTCAAGCTGAACGGATTTTTCTTTTCTGCCGAAATCTCTTTTTATATCGCTGCCGGTAAATTTAACCTGTTTTACCTCTGCGGGATTCAAAGCCACTTCGCCGGTTTCAGTCTGAACAATCATTAAACTTGCCTGCTGGACAGGACAAGCATTAGGCAGCGGCTGCGGGTCCCTGTTCTCGGCGAAATATTTTATTACGCCATTTATCGGCGCATCGTCTTTGCCATCCATAAACAGTAAAACTTCCTGCCCGATGTTGGCCTGCAATAATTCGGCAATATTTATCGCCTGCGTTGATTTTTCAGATGTAACTTCTTTGGATATTATACCTTCAAGCTTTGCGGTGTCCGGATAAGAGACCCAAAACGTTCCGAGAGATGGTGCAGGCTGTTGGGCAACGGTGAAAACTTTTTGCTCCGGACATTCAAGCTGCGAGATGAAGAACCCCAAACCGTTTTTGAAGAGAGCCACCTGCTGCACTTTACTTTCGACCGCCGCTTGTGATAATCCCACAACAAACAAAATAAATACAACTGCCAATTTAATACATTTCATAATATGCTCCTTCCGCATTTTAATAAATTTAAACCCTGCCATAGTCCTTTACAGGATTAAAATGATGGCAGGGCTAAACAGTTATGTTCTAATCTTCAGAATCATTTTCGTTTTCAGAATCATTAGTTTGCTTTTGACTTTGCATAAGTCTATCCGCTTTTTTGATTAAATCAACAAGCTCCGACACATTTTCATCATCTTGCCTTTCGCTGCGGACTTGTTTTGCAAGTTCGAGCGTATCGGAAAGTTTCGCGTCTCTTGCCCAATAGCTGTTTCGCAGGATTTCAGCGAATTGTGCCGAGGCGGCGGCAAGTTTAAAATTCGCAGAGGCTGATTCGATATCACCTTCTATTTTGTCGGTTGTTATCGCTTTCTTAAATTCCTCAACCTCATCGGTATCAACATTTTTATAGCGGACGAACACATTGGCAATTCTGCCGGTTTTGTCCGGCCAGAGTTTCAACTCATAAAGAGCGGTAACATTCTGCGCAGCGCCGACTTCGCCGCCGTCCTGTTTGTTATCGCGGAATTTTTCGTCCGGCACATCACGATTTTCATAGCCAATCAAACGATAACTACGCACGACTTCGGGATTGAAATCGACTTGAATTTTCGCATCCATCGCGACAATTTGCAGCGTGCTTGTCAAATCGGCATCGAAGATTCTTTTGGCTTCTTCGAACGTATCGACGTAGGCGTAATGGCCGTCGCCTTTGTCGCCGAGCTGCTCCATCAGCACGTCATTGTAATTTCCCATCCCAAAGCCAATCACTGAAAGCGTAATGCCTTTGCGTGATTCTTCCTTTATCATTTTCAGGATTTCATCGGGGCCGGTGTTGCCGACATTCGCGACGCCGTCAGAACAAAGGATTACACGATTGATATGCCCCTGCTTGTATGCTTTTCTCGCCATTTCATAGCCGATGCGGATTCCTTCCTCGGCGTTTGTCGAGCCGTTTGGATGCAGCGAATCAATGGCGGAGATAATTTCGTCTTTTTCGTCAAGGCCGGTGTGGCTTAGGATTTTTTCGCCTCGTGAGCCATAAACCGCGATGCCGATTTTGTCGTCATCATTTAGATTATTGACAAGCATACGCAGCGATCTTTTTACCAATTCGAGACGGTCTTCTCTGCCCATTGAGCCGGAGACATCAATCACAAATGTCAGTATCGCGGGCTTTCGGTCTTCTGGTGCGATTTTTTTCGCAATAAGGCCGACACTCATCAGGTAACTATTCTTTCGCTCCTGACCAAAAGACCAGGGTGCGATTTCGGTATATAGCGCGAAGGTTTCTTTTCGCGGCGGTTTATAATCATACTTGAAATTATTCGCAAATTCCTCAACGCGCACGGCATCGTTCGGCGGTAATGTTCCATTATTCAAATACGACCTGCACAAAGTATAGCTTGCGTTATCGACATCCATTCCGAATGTTGACAGGTGGTCGTCCTCGGTATCGACGAATGGATTTACGCCATAGTTCTTGAAGAACATAGCGTCAACTTTTTCGCCATTGGGCGGCATTGTTCCGCCATGAGCAGGAGAATAAGCGCTTTGCACTTCATCATAATACAACCTACCGGCTAAGCCAGCAGGTTTTTCATTTAGAGCAACGCCCATTCGCCTATCTTTGCTGACAGATAAATCAGCGTCAGATCTGCCTCTCATAACGTAGGCAAGCTTTTCCTCTTTCGCCTTCATTTCACTCGCAATTTGCGGCGGTTTGCCGGCAATATTTTCTTTTTCAACTTTTGTAATTTGCGGTTGGCCTGGATGTGCAATTTGTTTAGAATTTTCATATTGATAAACTTTTTTACTATACTGCATCTTACTCAAACTCGGTCTCATAACTGCCGCTGCAATAATCGCGACGAATGCGAAGACGGCGGCGATTTTTAAAATTCGTTTGTATAAAGGTTTCATTTTATTAACTCCCGTACTCTGCGGCCGGGAAAGCTGCGTCAGTGCATCATTAGTCAGATTATCAATGAAGTTTTCTGACGGCGAATTAGTATCGTTTGTCAGCTTTATCAGCCGAGAGATATTTTTTTCAAATTGTTCATTTTTCTTTTTCATTTGCTTTGCTCCTCAATATGAGGATTCAACTTTATTAATTTATCACGCAGCGCATTTCGTGCGCGGTATAGTAAGCTGTGCACAGCCTTTTCGGTTAATTTAAGTTTCCCGGCGATTTTACCTGCGGAAAGGTCGTCAAGATATTTGGCCTTGAGAACATCCCGCGATTTTTCGTCGAGACTGTTTAGTGCCTGCCGAACAGTGTCGGCAGTTTGCGATTTTTCGAGGACCTCGTCTGGAAGCGGCTGCCTGTCGATAATTTCGAGCCAACCGGTCAAATCCTCATCAATGGTTTTTCTGGCCGCCCTGCTTCTGGCTTCATACGCAAGATTATTTCGCGCAATCGCAAGCAGCCAGGTATAAGGCGAACCTTTTTGCGAATCATAAGTTTTCGCGGATTTGACGGCGTCGAAAATTGTCTTTTGAGTTAACTCTTCGGCAAGTGAAGGATTCGGCCATCGCGATACGAACATTCGATAAATCAGCGGTATGGCCTGCTTGAGCAGCAGCCGCCATGCGTCAGAATCGCCCTGACTTATCTTCGAGAAGTCTGTTTGTTCCATCGTGTCCGACACCAACCTGCAATCTTTCAATTAACCGCTTCTGTTATTATTATGCGCAAAGACGGCAAATTACTCACGAAATTTTCCCGATGCGAAAATCTATTTTATAAGGCTATGCTTGACAAAGAGTTATCGGCGGATAAAATATCACGAATGGCAGAACACCAAGAACGAAAACGAAAAAAACGCAAGAAAACAGTACTCGAGCACTGGCTTCTATATGTATTGCTGCGCATCGGGCTTTTCTTCGTATTTCTGTTTCCGGTCGAAAGCTGTTTGAAAACGGCACGGTCGCTGGGTAGATTATTGTGGAAACATTACGGCCGCGGCAGACAACGCGCTCTTGATAATCTGCACGCCGCTTTTCCCGACAAAGACGAAAAATGGATTGAACAGACCGGCATACGCAGTTTCGAATCTCTGCTGATGATGTTTGTCGATGTGCTTTTCTCGACTCGGCTGATTCGCAAGGATAACTGGGAAGATTATTCACGGTACATCAACTGTGAACGACCGAAATGGATGATGCAGGGCAAACAGCCGATGCTGCTGGTTACGCCTCATTACGGCAATTTCGAGATTATCGGGTATCTGCTCGGCGAATTCGGCTTCGACATTTACAGTATCGCCCGGCCGTTAGACAATAAATTTATTAATAAGTTTCTCTACGATGTTCGGCAGCGCAAAGGTCAGAAAATCATCGACAAAAAAGGCGCATCCGAACACATGGATGAAATTATCAAAAAAGGCTCAACGCTGTGCTTTGTCGCGGACCAGGACGCAGGCAAGAAAGGCACTTTCGTCGATTTCTTCGGCAGGAAGGCAAGCTCGTACAAGAGCATCGGACTTTTGGCGATTCAATATAATCTGCCGATTGCCGCCGGCGTAGGACGAAGAGTCGGCGACAGATTCTTTTTTGAAATAGAAGTCAAACGAATGATAACGCCCGATGAATGGCAAGGCAAAGACGACCCGCTGCTTTGGGTTACACAGGAATACACAAAGGCGTTTGAGGACTGCATCAGGCACGACCCGACGCAATACTGGTGGATTCACCGCAGATGGAAGACAAGACCAAAAAATGAACGAATTCTTAATTCTTAATTTTGAATTTAAAAAAGCGTAATTCGCGGTTATAATACATTGCGATAAACTTTACGGAGAATAATATGGCAGAGACACAAAAATCATGGGAACATCGATTGGCAAAGGCGACAAATTCGCTGGCGGTCGATTTCGTGGAATCGCTTTCGTTCGATACCCGGCTGTATAAATATGATATCGCCGGCTCTATCGCACATGCGGAAATGCTCTGTCAGCAGAAACTCCTGACCAAAGACGAACTGAAACAAATAAAAGACGGCCTTTTCGAAATCTCGCACGAAATCGAAAGCGGCAAATTCAAATTCGATAAAAAACTCGAAGATATTCACATGGCAATCGAAGCGGCACTTATCGCCAAGGTCGGTGACGCGGGCAGAAAACTCCACACCGGCCGAAGCAGAAACGACCAAGTCGCTACTGATATCCGCCTTTGGATGCGTGACGAAATTGAAATCGTACAGGCAAAAATCAACGCACTGCAAAAGGCGTTCGTGAAACTGGCGGAAAAATATACAAATGATGTTATGCCGGCCTATACTCATTTTCAACGTGCGCAGCCGATTTCCATTGCGGCATATCTTTTGAGTTTTGTCGAACAGCTCAATCGCGATAATCTCCGTTTAAAAAACTGTCGGACGATTCTGAATGTCTCGCCGTTGGGAAGCGGAGCGGTTGCGGGCTCTTCGCTGCCTTTGGACAGAAAAACAACGGCAAGCCTACTTGGTTTTTCAGATATTACATATAATACGATTGATTCGGTTTCAGACCGTGATTTTTGCGCGGAATTTGTTTTCGACTGCTGCATGATTTCAACGCACCTGTCGAAACTGGCAGAAGACTGGATTGTTTTCTCGACAACTGAATTCGATTTTATTCATATCGACGATGCGTTTTGCACATCGTCAAGTATGATGCCGCAGAAACGTAATCCGGATATGCTCGAACTTATGCGAGGCAAAACCGGCAGCTTATACGGTTCGCTAATGGCTATTTTGACGATTCTCAAAGCGCTGCCCAGCGGCTATAACCGCGATTTGCAGGACGATAAACGCCACGTCTTCTTCGCAAGCGATACGATTGAAGCGTGCATCGATATGGCCTGTGCGATTGTGAACAATACGACATTCAAAACTGAAAAAATCGCAGCGGGCATTGATAAAGGTTTTCTTGATGCGACGGCACTTGCTGAATATTTAGTCAAGAAAGG
Organism: Planctomycetaceae bacterium; assembly: GCA_021371795.1. Lineage (NCBI taxonomy): Bacteria > Pseudomonadati > Planctomycetota > Planctomycetia > Planctomycetales > Planctomycetaceae > Planctomycetaceae bacterium. The sequence continues at coordinate 153,661 of JAJFVK010000021.1, forward strand.
CATTCCGTTCCGTACAGCGCACGGAATCGTCGGCAGCCTTGTCGCAAAATGCGAAAAAGAAAATAAAAGCCTCGGTGAAACGAGTATAGAGGACTTCAAAAAGTTTTCGGATGTTATCGGCGAAGATATTTACAAATGCCTCGGCGGTAAAAATGTAGCTAATTCTTATGCGACTGCTTCTGCTGCTTCGCCTGCACAAATGGCTGAACAAATAAATTACTGGAAGAAGCAGTTAGCTTAATATGAGTACCGGCGAAACAAAGCTTGTTCAGTATTTCATGGCTAAATGCAAATTGAGCAAAGCCAAATTCCCTATCGGTATCGGCGATGATATGGCACAGGCACGGCTGCCGAGAGGTGATTCGGTGCTTATCACGACAGATATGCTTTTAGACGGCACCCACTTCGATACAAAAAAACATACTCTCGCACAAATCGGCTATAAATCAATGGCGGTAAGTTTGAGCGATTGCGCTGCGATGGCGACGATTCCACTTGCGGCGGTTGTTTCGGTTGCGCTGCCGAGAAATTTCGGCACGACCAATTTAAAGAAACTGCACACAGGAATTTTAAAGGCCGCAAAAAAATATAACTGCCCTCTTATCGGCGGCGATATGACAAGCTGGAACAAACCACTGGCGATAAGTATTGCGATGTTGAGTACCCTCGGCAAAACAAAACCAGTCAAACGCAGCACAACAAAAATCGGTGATTTGGTTTGCGTTACTGGTACACTTGGCGGGTCGCTGAAAGGCAGGCATTTAACTTTTGAGCCGAGACTAAAGGAATCGCTCGAAATAGCTAAAGCCGGTGCTAATGCAATGATGGACATCAGTGATGGTTTAAGCACAGACTTGAATCACATTTGCAGGTTGAGCAAAAAAGGCGCAATTGTCGATTCCGTCAAAATCCCTGTTTCCAAAGCCGCAAATGGTTTGAACGGAGCGTTAAACGACGGCGAAGATTTTGAACTACTTTTTACAATACCGGCTAAAAATTACGCAGCACTGAAAAAACACTGGCCTTTCAAAACTAAAATTACCGCTGTCGGCAAAATCACAAAAGAAAAATCAGTGAAAATACAAATGCCTGACGGCAAAATAGTCGATTTAAAACCCGGCGGATACGACCATTTAAAATAAATGAACACACAAGAGATAATATCAGAATCTGTTGAACAAACTCATGAGATTGGCAGGAAAATCGGCAACGCTCTCCAGGGCGGAATGCTCGTTTGCCTGACGGGCAATCTCGGCAGTGGAAAAACCACGCTAATTAAAGGCATCGCAGCAGGAGCAGGCGCTTCCAATCGACAACACGTCAGCAGCCCTACTTTCGTAATCGTCAACGAATACCAAGGCAGGTTTCATATCTTTCACATAGACGCATATCGAATCAACACCATACAGGAATTTGCCGCCCTTGGCTTTGAAGACTATATCGGACCTGAATCAGTGGTTCTTATAGAATGGGCGGATAAGGTTACCCAGGCTCTGGAAGGTTTCAAAAAAATACACATTGAAATGCGCCACCACTGCCCAAACAGCCGAATCCTCCGAATTACCGGACTAAACAGCAATATATAAAGTTGCACATACCTTACGTTTTGCTCACCATACCGCCCTTCTGGCAGATTAAGTCGCATATTTTATTTACCGATAACACTCCTGTAACAAATGCTTTATAAACTTTTTCTCCACGGAGGGAAATTAATGAAATGTAATGGGGTTTCGGTTTGCAGAGCTACTGCTTGCCATAATTATTCCCAAAGTGCCTGTTTAATTTAAAAAAACAGAAAGACTTTATGGAAACAAAAAAAATATTAGTGGCTTCCGACGAAAGCAGCGTAGTGCAGATAATTTCCGCAAAGCTGCGCAATAACGGCTTCGAGGTTGTAACCGCAAACAATGGCGACGAAGCGTTTATCCTGTGCTGTCAGCAAAAGCCGGAGTTTGTAATCGCAGACTATCAACTGCCGAATATCAGCGGCGTTGAACTTGCCGAAGACATCCGTAAAAAAAGCGGACTGACCGACATCTCGTTCATTCTGCTGACCACAAAAGAAACTGAACTGGATGAAAAGCAAATGGAAAAAGCGGGAATCACCTGCTGTTTGAGCAAGCCTTTCAGTCCAAAAGAAATATTAAACCGAATTGAAAATATTTTAGCCAGCGCAACAACTAAATGACGGACTAAACCAATGCTGAACACAACGCAAAACAGATTGACTTCAGGCCAATTGAGAATACTCAAGGAATTCGCCAAAGAAATGGTGGATACAGGCCTTAACTTCTTCGTTTACGACACTGGACTTAACACCATCGTCAATCACAGCGGCGAAAAATTTATCAGCGATTACGAAGGTCTGGCGGCATTCGCCCAAAAAATATTCGACTCGCAAACCGGCTCCATACACGAACTTGGCCCCGGCGGCAGATTTATCGGCTGCTGTCTGATTGCGGACGGAACAATTGTCGCGATAACCATTATTGACTGCGGGCCGAACTGCACTTTTACGGCGATGGCCAAACAAACGCTGCGAATCTTTATCAAAAGCTTTCAAAGCGAACTGAAAAACACACAGCAAATCGAACTCATCAGCGGTGAACTGGCACAAACGTATGAAGAACTTATGCTGCTTTACAAGATAAGTACAAATATGCGCGTCAGCCAGACTGACTCGAATTTCCTCCAGATTGCGTGCGATAATCTGATTGAACTGGTGCGAGTCGAAGGAATCGCGATATTCCTTGAAAAGAAAATCAACGACACAAAAAAACTCGTTCTCTCGGCCGGCACCGGTTTGCTGGCGATAGATTATAAAAGTGAAAATGATACGGAAGTACTTTTCGAAAGACTGCTGGATGTAATGGCCGCCGGCTCCGACGCGCTGATAGACAGCGAAATAAGCGGCATGTTTAAATACGAATGGCACGGCAGAGTGCGAAACATACTCGCGGTTCCGCTAAGCAATAACAGCAAAATCAGCGGCATAATGGTCGCGACAAACCTTTTGGACAGAAACGACTTCGACAAAAACGACATCAGACTGTTTAACGCTGTTGCGACAGAGTGCGCAGTATTTATCGGCAACCATAATTTATTCAAAGACCTTAAAGCACTGTTGATAGGCGCCTTAAAATCGCTCGTCAACAGCATCGACGCAAAAGACCAGTACACACGAGGCCATTCAGACAGAGTCGCTGTCATCGCAAAGTGGCTGGCCGAACAATACGCAAAAGCAAAAGGTATGCCGCCGGAAGAAATACAAAAAATTTATCTTTCCGGCCTGCTGCACGATATCGGCAAAATCGGAATAGCAGAATCCGTCTTGAAAAAACCCGGCAAACTGACGGAAGCGGAATACGAAGAGATGAAAAAACATCCGGCAATCGGCGCAGGCATAATTTCTGAAATTCACCAGATGGAGGATATCGTGCCGGGCATTTTGCACCACCACGAAAGGTTCGACGGCAAAGGTTATCCGAAAGGTCTGGCCGGCAACAACATTCCGCTTGCGGGGAAAATTGTAATGATTGCCGATTCGTTCGACGCTATGACTTCGCACAGAACGTATCGCAAAGCGCTGTCGCTGGAAGAAGCGATTGTCGAAATCGAAAAAAATCTCGGAAAACAATTCGACCCGGTAGTCGGCGGAATTTTCCTCAAGAGCAATCTGAACAAACTCTGGGAAATCCTGCAAACAGGCCAAAACGGCGACATATATGCCGACAATATTAAAGATTACGGAACATTCGCCATCGGCGCTCTTTTAAGTTAAAAACTTAAAGTGAAAAACTAAAAACTTATGATTTGGCATGACGGCCAAGACTGCATTAACACATAAATTCTTGCAAAACAAGCAGTTACGCAAAACACCCCAATATCGCCCCAAACCAATATCAACTCCAATTATCTTCAATTAAAAAGATTGCATAAATTCTTTAAATAACTATAATTGTGCAATTCAAAAGATTCGGAAATTGATGTAAATGAAACAGTTAAGAAAGGTAAATATTAGATGTTGACGAAGGAAAAAAAAGGAAAAGTTGTAACCGAATTCAGAACTTCCGAAAAAGACACTGGTTCAGCGGAAGTCCAGATAGCAATTCTTACTACAAGAATTAATGAGCTTACAGATCATTTCAAAAGTCATCCAAAAGACCACGCTTCACGCAGAGGTCTGTTGAAAATGGTCGGCAACAGGTCGGCACTGCTCAAGTATATCAGCAGAAAAGACATCAAGCGGTACAAAGAAGTAATCGGCCGACTTGGATTGCGTAAATAAGTTTCAGTATCTCCCAAAGCGCAGAGAAAATCTCGTGTTGCGCTTTGCTATTTGTTAACATACGAGATACACAAAGAAGATTGAGGTAATAATATTATGGCAGAAGTAATTAGAGTAGAAAAGAAAATCGGCGAAAGTAATTTAATTTTAGAAACAGGCAAAATCGGCAGACAGGCAGACGCGACAGTAATAGTAAGTTACGGCGACACCGTGGTGTTGGCAGCGGTAGTATCAGCACCGCCGCGGTCGGAAGAAATCGACTATTTCCCATTGAGTGTAGAATATAGAGAAAGATTAAGCGCAGCCGGCAAATTCCCCGGCGGCTTTATGAAAAGAGAAGGAAGACCGACCACAAAAGAAGTTCTCACATCAAGATTAATCGATAGACCAATTCGTCCGCTTTTCCCGGACGGATATTTTGACGAAGTACAAATCACAGTAAACGCAATCAGCGCAGACCAGGATAATGACCCTGATGTGTTAGCGATGATTGGCGCAAGCGCTGCCCTTTCAATAAGCAGCATACCTTTCCAGGGGCCAATCGGCGCTGTTCGCTTGAGCAGAGTTGAAGGTAATTTCGTTATTAACCCCACTTATCCGCAGAGAGAAAAATGCGATTTCAACCTTATGCTCGCAGGCAGACGCGACGCGATAAATATGATTGAAGTTGACGCAAAACAACTGCCAGAAAGCGTTGTTGCCGATGGTATCGCAACCGCTCACAAGGCGATTATCGAAGTTTGCGATTTGATTGACGAATTCGTAGCAAAATGCGGCAAGCAGAAACAGGTTCCTGAAATTAAATGGGATCAGCAGCTTGCCGATGAAATAAAGGAAAAATATTCAGCACAGTTCAAAGAGGCTTTCGCAATCATCTCTAAAAAGCAGAGAAACGAAACGCTTAAAGCAATTGTTACCGGCATAAAAGAATTATACTGCACGGAGCAGGACGGCAAAGAAGCAAAATGCACAAAGGTTCTGATGGGCAGAATAATTGACGGCATACAGAGCACAATCGTGCGAAATATGATTTTGCAGGGCAAACGTCCTGACGGCAGAACATTGACAGACATCAGGCCGATAAGCTGCGAAGTTGGAATCCTGCCACGCTCACACGGCTCGGCACTTTTCACACGCGGCGAAACACAGGCTCTTGTCGCCGTTACACTGGGCACAAGCAGCGATGAGCAAATCGTTGACGGACTGCTTGAAGAATACGGCCAGAAATTTATGCTGCACTACAACTTCCCGCCATATTCTGTCGGCGAAGTAAAACCGATGCGAGGACCGGGCAGACGTGAAATAGGCCACGGAGCATTGGCTGAAAAGGCATTAGAGCGAGTCAGACCTGACATCGACGCATTTCCATATACAATTAAAATAGTTTCGGATATTACCGAATCGAACGGTTCAAGCTCGATGGCTTCAGTTTGCGGCGGTATGCTGGCTCTTATGGACGCAGGCGTTCCGATTGTCGACCCTGTCGCCGGCATCTCTGTCGGCCTTGTGCAGGAGCAGGATAAATATGTTCTGCTGACAGACATCATTGGCGATGAAGACCATTTCGGCGATATGGATTTCAAAGTCGCTGGCACAAAAAATGGCATCACTGCGATTCAGCTTGATATTAAATCAAAATCAATATCGCATAATATCGTTGTTGAAACACTCGAACGAGCCAGAGAAGCTCGTATGAAAATTATTGATATTATGACACAGACAATCGCCACACCAAGACCGCAGTTAAGCCAATACGCACCGAAACTGACAAGCATAGATATCGACCCCGAACTTATCGGCAAAATCATTGGCCCGGGCGGCAAGACGATTAAAGCTCTGCAGGAAAAGACCGGCACGAAGATTGAAATCGAAGAAAACGGCACTGTTTATATTAGCTGCGTAGGCGGCGAAGGCCACATGGAGGCACGTCAAATTATTCAGGATATGACTGAACCGCCGACAGTCGGGAAAATTTATCCGAAATCGAAGATTGTTTCCATTAAGGATTTTGGCGCATTCGTCGAAATACTGCCGGGCGTTGAAGGATTGTGCCACATCAGCGAACTTGCGGATGGATTTGTTAAGAACGTAGACGCGGTATGCAAGATGGGCGATATAATTCCTGTCAAACTGCTGTCAATTGACGACCAGGGCAGATTTAAACTTTCAAGAAAAGCTGCTCTTGCTCAAATGAAGGCTGAAGGCGAATCACAGCCACAAGCATAAGTTAATTAAAATCCGAAATTCGAAAGTCGGAATTCGAAATTAATTTCGGATTTCTAAATTCGTTTTTCGGATTTTTTATTTCTATATAATGATGCGGCAAAAACCTCAAAAAACAGAAGCGCGGAAGATTTCGGAGCTTGAGGAGCTAAGCAGGCTTACGGGCGGTCTTGCTCACGAGATGAAGAATCCGCTCTCGATAGTAAAAGTCAATCTCAAGCTCATCAGCGAAGACCTTGCCGCGTCGAAAGACCAAAACACAGTTCGTGCGGCAAAAAAAATCGCCGTCGTGCAGAAGGAAACCGACCGGCTGGAGCAGATTCTCGAAGATTTTCTGCGTTACATCCGCAAAACTGAACTGCACCCTGCTTCGGTCGATATCAACAAGCTTGTGAGCGATATGATTGATTTTTATTCGCCGCAGGCGACCAGCAGGTCGATTACGATTCGACAGGCAATGTGCGGCGAGCCTTTAATTTGTTTTGTCGACAGCAATTCGCTCAAGCAGGTGCTTTTGAATCTGTTCATCAACGCGCAGCAGGCAATGCCCGGCGGAGAACTGATAGTTACAACACAAAAAATGAACAATGATGCTGTAATTACCGTAACTGATACCGGCAAAGGAATCGAGCCGGAAAATCTTGAAAAAATCTTCGACGCGTATTATTCTACCAAAGTCGGCGGAAGCGGACTTGGCCTGCCGACCTCGAAAAAAATTATCGAAGCGCACAAAGGCTCAATAAAGGTTGACAGTATCATCGGCAAAGGAACATCGTTTACAATCCTTCTGCCGCTGGAAAGCAAATACTAAATACTAAGTAATGTCTGAAAAACCGATAATTTTGATAGTTGACGATGAAGCAGGACACGCTGACGTGTTGGCAGAGGCTCTTGCGCAAAGCGGCGGAGAAACTATCGCAATTTACGACGCGAAAAACGCTGTAGAACTGTTGAGCACCCGTCACATCGACATCGTGATTACAGATTTGAATCTGCACAACGACAAAATCAACGGCGTGGATATTTTAAAAACCGCCAAAGAACAAAATCCCGGCAGCGATGTTTTTCTTATTACAGCCTATGCAACGATTGAGACATGCAAAGAAGCGATGAAAAGCGGAGCGTCGGATTATCTTGTCAAGCCGATTGATATCGATCAACTCCGCGCGATGGTCGAAAAAACATTAAAAAAATTCCTCGCAACCGGCCCTGCCGCCAAAAACAAAGACGGTTTTGTTTTCGACGGCGTAATGGGACAAAGTCCGTCGGTACAGTCGGTGTTTTCAGTTCTTAAACGAGTTGCGCCGACAAATATCACCGTCTTAATCGAAGGCGAATCCGGCACAGGCAAAGAATTACTCGCCCAGGCGATACACAACAATTCGCTGCGAAAAAACAACGCATTTAAACCAATCAACTGCGCAGGCCTGACCGAATCGCTGCTGGAAAGCGAACTGTTCGGCCACGCAAAAGGCGCTTTTACCGGCGCAACAGAGGCTCGCAAGGGATTGTTCGAGGTCGCAGATAAAGGCACGCTGTTTCTCGATGAAATCGGAGATATGCCTTTGACGATGCAGGCGAAACTACTTCGTGTTCTCGAAGACGGCATTATCGTGCCGGTCGGCTCGAACAAATCCACTACCGTTGATGTCCGCGTTATAAGCGCGACAAACCACGATTTGGCGAACCTCGTAGAAAAGGAAAAATTCAGGCAGGACCTTTATTTCAGAATCAAAGGTGTCAGCGTTACAGTGCCCGCCCTTCGCGACAGAACACAGGACATCGCAAAACTGGCGGATTATTTTCTGCAAAAAGCGGCACAGGAACTGGGAACGCCTAAAAAAAACATTTCAGATAACGCACTCAATATTCTCAAGGCATACAACTGGCCGGGGAATATTCGTCAGCTTCGCAACTGCATACGCACAATGGCGGTAATGAGCGACAGCGAAAAATTAGAAGTAAAAGACATCCCCGTCGAGATTCATCAGGTTCGCCAGCTTTCCGGACAGGTATCCGCCCCGCTTGGAGGCGTTTCATTGAACGACATCGAACGCAAGGCTATTATCGATACACTCGCAAAAGTCGGCAACAACCGTGAAAAGGCGGCCAAACTGCTCGGCATCGGAGAACGCACACTCTATCGCAAACTCAAAGAATACAACATCGAGATTTAAAATTTAATATTTAAAATCTTAAATTATCGACTTAATTTTTTCTGTCCATTTTTGAGCAGTTGCGTTTACATTGGCTTGTCTCTTTTGTAATTCCTTTGCAAAGCTGTTGCTTTCGAACGTTCCGCGAACTGCGTCGAAATCAGCATCACGAATTTTTTCATCGCCATCGATGCCAAAACCGATTCGCGGCGGAACCTCAAATTCCTTTTGAGCGTCCTGAATAATCATCTCATACAGCTTATGACTTGCCTGCTGCCAAATATTGAGAATTTTAATCACGCCTTCCGAATCGATTTTATTTTTCAATATGCAGTTGAGCTTTTCGCACGCCCACGACCATTTATTGTCCTTGTAATCAGCAAAGCATTTTTGCAGTCTTTGCTGCACATCATCCATCGAAGTCAGCTTTCCGTTTTCAATGTCGCCCAGCAGCAATTCGATATCCGATTGCGGAGCCAGCAGCCCCGCTGCATCGACCCACTTGCCAAGTCCGGAAGCCGGCTGGGCAAATATTTTTCCCAAATCATTGAGATTGTTCAAATTTGCATCGGCAAGTTTTGCTGTCAGACAATCGCCGAGGAATTTGTTAATCGCAAGCGTGTACAACTCTATGCCCTTGTGAATCCATGCGGCCTTCAAATGCAGATTCTGCGAGCACTGCACATCATTGCCGCCGGTTACCGCCTTTAAGTTCAACAGCGTTTCAAGACCGTTGATTATCTTCTGAATGGTGTACGGGCTTAAAACATCAAAAATAATCAGGTCTGTTTTATTCGGGCATTTTCGTTCATCGCGTTTCGGCCATTTTTCACCGTCGCGGATAATGCCTACGGTTCGCAGATTCACGGCCGGCACAACAAAACATTTGTCGTCCTGTTCGTACATATATGAAAACGGCATATCGCCCGTATCGGGATGCTGATAGTGTCTTCCCATCACAACGCAAAACGCGCCGATTCGTACCGGATACATTACATAACCGTCGGAAGCCATTTTAGCGCCACGTTCGAAAATTCCCTGATGAACGGAGCCGACCTTATACATATGATTACTCTGATTCGTTCCGCTGCCTGCGTTGAAGAAACTGAACAGACCCGCGATAAGCAGAGTCGATTTGTGATGGCTGACGGTGTAAGGGCCTGCGAAAATTGAACAAATTTCACCGTGATGGAATCCGCAGTTAGCAAAGCATACGGAATTTTCAGCGGAGAATTGTTTGGTCATTCTCACGGCCTGACCGATAAAGCAATCGGAGATAATCGAGCCTTCGGAAATCTTCACGCCCTCGGCGATAATAAAATCCTTAGCGACAACGCTTGCGCCGACTTCGGTCGGGTCTTCCTTGCAGCTTTTGATTGTGCCATTTTCAAGGCGTTTGATGTTGCCGATAACAGCATACTGCCCGATTCGGACATTCTTAATCGTTCCGCAATTTGTCAGATGAGCGCCTTTGCAGATTGTACCCATATCGGATTTAACGCTGTCGGCATACTGCGTAATCATCTGTTCGAGTTTTTCCAGCACCTTTGTTTTGTGCCGATACAACGCCATAATATACGCGACCTGCGCAGAGAGATTGTCGTAAATCAGTATCTCGCGTCCGCCGGCTTCGTTTATCACAACCGCTTTTGTGCCATTGCCGAAAGTCGTCTTCCCTTCGGTCGCCAGCAAATCGATATGCTCAATTATACACTCATCTTCAATGTTATAATTGGCTATATGACTCAAAACATTCGAAATATAAACATTGTCGCCGATGACGCAGTTGTGAACATGCGCATTCAAAATACCTGCCGGCTTTAGCACACCGCCGTAAAAGCCGACCTGCTTATCGAAAATGCCGAGTTTTATTTTGCCGGAAAACGTTGCATTTTTAACATTGTCCGTTTTAAACCCCGGCAATACAAGAACGTCATTCCAGTTCGCACATTGGCAGTTTTGTTTTTCAAGCTGCTGAATCTGCGATTGCGTCAGCGGTATATGCTTATCTTTCATCGTTTTAGTCTCCGATTATACCAATTGGTATTATTGCTCGCGCGTCGTAAAGTTTGCAACTTCGCTGCCCGCTTCGCTTTACCCGCGGATTCCGCAGCGGCGGAACAGCACGAGATTTTTTTGAAAAATCGGCATTATTTTTTGCCGGTTTCAGATTCCTTCTGCTGCTGCTGCTGCGAGAGCACCTGCATAATATTGCTTGCGCCGAGAATAGCCGCTGCACCTTCGAATCCCTGACTATTGCCCTGAACCAAAACCGTCGGCACCTTAACTATATCGGGACTGGCTTTGGCGGCCTCAAGAATATCCTTGAGCATCGCAAGCTGTAAAACCCTGTCCTGACCAAGTACTTCCGTCTGCGCTTTTTGACCTTCGGCGATTTCAACTAATCTCATTTTTTCACCTTCACCGAGAAATTTAGCTGCATCCTTGCGGAATTCAGCAGCGTCTTTTTCGATTTGAGCGGCCATCAGAATCGGCTGTTGGTCTGCCATCGCGCGTTTCTTTTCGCTTTCGATTCTTGTTTCCTGCGCAATTTTTTCTTCTTCGAATGTTCGCTTGAGCTGGCCTGCGAGTTGTTCTCTCTGTTTGGAGACTAAAAGTTCAGGCGGAATAATCACATCGCCTATTCGTATTTCCTTAATCGAAATCCACGCCTTATCGCCTTCAGGAATAATCTTGGATTCAATTTCATCTTCTATTTCACTTCTCTTGTCTATTAAATCAAATACCTTAATTTTTCCTGCGACGTTTCTTACGACACTTCGAATCGTCGGAGTTAAAATATCGTCCTCAATTTCCTGAATATTTCCAACAGATGCGACGACATAAGGAGCGTTTTCCGGGGAGACCTGCACAAGCACTCGCAAATCCATCGGGAACTCCCAGCCTTCAACTTTAACTGCAATCGCCATATCGGCGGCATTCGGATTAATCGGGATATCAGCTTCGCGGGTCTTCTGCTGAATTTGACCTTCCTGACTGATTTCAAGGTCTATCCAGCGACGATGGTAACCACCGCTGTATTCCCAGGTCTGAATGCGTGTATCAAATTCGATAACCTTAAAAGCATCGTCATTTAAATAATATTGGCCGGGCATTAAGACTTTTTTCCAAACGCCCTTGAATCCAACCGGCACAACTTCAGCTTTCAGATTGAGCCCTGTTACCACGCTTTCAATCGCATTTGGGTCTTCCTTAAGCTGCTGAACGTTAGACTTTACAACGCCGACGTAACCTGCGGGAATATCCTTAACAGGCGTTTTGGCGTCAACAGTAAACAGGTAATTATTAATTCTGTATTTGCCCGGCTTGAGAACTGTAAGCTGCGAACCCTTTTGGCCGCCGTTTTTCAGAAAATACTCTGCGTTGAGCATATCCATAAATTTGCTCTCCTGCCATTCATCGGCAAAGACCTGTCCGCTTTTTAAAGGCAGACCGTCGCTTGCGACAATTTTGCCGCAGAATCCGCTCGGTATCTCCAGCACTGGAAAAAATTCGATTTTGTATATAACACGCAGAAACGGCGAAAAATGGAAACCCGGCGTAAGAATTTGCGCCTGCGGGCCGTTCTCACCGTCAAACGCGATAACCTGTCCCGGCTTCATTTCTCTGCCGAGGTATATTTTTTTCAGATGGCCGACTTCATCGGAGCCGACAATCACGAATGAAGTTGAGGCAAAAAGAAAAATACCAATGCCGAAAAATAACACCGCCACCAGTTTAAAGCCTAAAGACCTGATTGCGTCTTCGTGATTAGTGGAATTTTTATCTCTTCTGCTCGAAACAAACAATCCGATAGCTGTTATTACAAAAACCAAACCTAAAAAAAACTGTACCATTTTCCGTCTCCTTAAAAACCATAAAGGTTAACTGTGTGAAAATTATCAAACCTCTGTACTTCCATATTTTTAACTCATCCGTGCATCCTTATACATAAGGCCAACATTATACGAAATATACATCGCAAAACAATAATAAAAAATCTTCAAAAAAGGATAAATCCGTAACAAAACCGTAACATACGAAGTTTAAAATTCAAAGCTAAAAGTGCAAAACTAATTTAGCTGGTAAAAGTAAGGAAAAATGTTAATTTATTAAAATGGAGTCAAAAATGAAAACACTGAACGTAACCATGTTTATCCTCCTGACTTTTTGCGGGGTGATATCCGCCGCTGCCGAAGTCAAATCAGCCGCTGTTTTGCTGCAGGAGGGAATTTACGCCGAGGAGACCGAAGGCAACCTCGACAAGGCAATGGGAATCTACACACAAATCCGCAGCGATTATAATGACGTCGAACGAATCGCAGCCAGAGCGACTTATCAATTGGGCGCTTGTTATTTGAAAAAAGGAGACAAGGAACAAGCGGCTAAATATTTTGAGGAAGTCGTCGAATATTTCCCGCAGCAAAAAGCCATCGTCGAGAAAGCACAGCAGCAGCTTGACAAATTAGGAATCAAAAAAACCGGCGAATTAGACAGCATCTCAAGCGAACTTGTAAAATATTTGTTTGATTTACAGCGTGACACCTACGCGCAGGCAAAAAAACTGGGAATCAAAAGCAACACCATTGTACATATCGTCGATGAGTCATTTGTAAGAATTCAGGCCGGATTAGTTACGATAGAAAACGACTCTGACAAGCAGATGGAGGGCGATATCACGCTCGGCAACTCCGGCAGCAACGCCCAACTGGAACTTTATGACGAAAATCTTCAGCAGCAGAAGTTCAGAATTGAAGACAATCCTCAAAAGAGCCCAAAATATACATTTATATGGACTGCCGACAAACCGCTATTGCCGGGCGAAACTAAAACTCTCGGATACAGAGCGGTTATGCCTGAACCTCTGCCGAAATCGGCCAAAGGTTACGAAATGACTATGGCCAATATGTTTGGCGATAAGGTAATCGAAAATTTCGTCGCGGTAATACCAACAAGCCTGGAAATAACTAATAATGGAACTAAAAACATAACATCACATCGAAGAATCGGTAATTTTGATGTTTACGTATGGCAAAAAAATGTCCCGCTAAACACTATGCACGAAGAAAATATTGTATTAGGGACAAGGTCGGTTTATTCAGAATCAGCCAAACCAACTGTTGTGGATAGTTTCCCGAAAGCTTATTCAAATGACATTGACCCGGCAACAAAGGAAATCTCTGTAACATTTGATGAAGATATGTTCCAGCACGGCTGGTCATGGTGCAGAACCGGTCCTCTTAGTGACTACCCGACAGTTCTTGGCAATCCGAAATGGAGAGACAACAGAACCTGCGTACTGCCGGTTAAAGTCGAGCCTGCTCGCTCCTATCTTGTGATAATTAACTACGCCCCTTACGAAAGCTTTAAAAACACCGATATGATACCGGCAAAAACTTATGCGATAGTATTCGCAACAAAAGACAATGCCGGCAATTCGACCCAAATCCGTGCAGACCTCCTCCAAAAAGCACAGGAAATTAACGCAAACAGCACCAATCCAGAACCAATCCTGAACACCGTACCGGCAAAAGTAAGAGAATATATTGTTGGAGAGTTTTACAAAACTTTTGAAAAGGCAACGGAAAAAGGCCTGCGAACCAACAGCCATGTGCATATAATTGATAAAGATTTGAACCGCAGCTTTGGCAATGTAGAAATATTCTACAATTCCACAAGCGAAGCAATGGATGGCGAAATTGCAATGGGTTCGAACGATTCGTCTGATATTTACATTTATGATGAAAAAGGCGTCAAACAGAAAATCAGGACGTTCAAAATCCCCGCAAGCAATTACAGATATTTCTGGACACCATCAGAGCCGATTGAGCCGAATGAAAAACGAATGCTGTTTTATAGCTATCCATTCAACAGCAAATTAACCGCAGATGCCAATCAGCAATGTGCCTTAACAATGCAGAATCATTATGGTTCACCTGTAATTGAGGATTTTTATGTCGTCGTGCCGGCAAATTTCGAAATAACTTCGCAAACAGAACCTTATACAAGCCGGGGAACAGCCGAAAGTTTCGATATTTACTGCTGGAGCAAAGAACAGGGAACTGATGTCGTGCACAAAGTACAAATAACGCTTGCTAAAAAGAACTAAAAACAAGGAGACTTAAAATGAAAAATTATAAAAAAATATTTTGTTTTACAATGGCTGTGGTTTTATCAACTTTAATTACTTTAGCAAATGCCGCTGCGCCAAAGGTCGTCAAAACAATCCCCGCAAACGGCCAGCAGGATGTATCGCCTGCACTGGCGCAGATTACTATCGAATTCGACCAGGATATGGACACCGGCGGAATGTCAATTTGCGGCGGCGGACCAAATTATCCGCAAGGCGGCAAAGCACATTGGATAAACAATAGAACGCTTGTAAAGGATGTCAAACTCCAGCCAAATCACGAATATGAAATGAGCGTGAATTGTCCGAGCTATCAGAATTGCAAAGGCACCAACGGCGAACCGGCGGAAATTTATCCGCTGTCGTTCAAAACCGGTTCAGGCTCGGCAAAGCAAAACGCAAACGCGTCTTTGCAGCAATCTTCCGTTCTGCTCCAGCAGGGAATTTACGCCGAGGAAACCGAGGGTAATCTCGAAAAAGCAATGGGAATTTACACGCAAATTCTTACGGATTACACCGAGGTTGAACGCATCGCTGCAAGAGCGGCATATCAGCTTGGCAACTGTTATTTAAAAAAAGGCGACAAGGAAACCGCCGCTAAATACCTTGAGCAGGTAGTAACCAATTTTGCATCACAAAAAACAATCGCCGAAAAAGCACAGGCACAACTTGATAAAATTAAACCAGTGGACGATGTAATTTCCAGAAGTTATATCATCCACTACAAGGCCGTTGATCAATCACAGGATGCCTTTGAAATATACAGGCAAAATCGTGCTGACGGTGTCAGAACACATCATGCAAGCCGCTATACAGAGAATGGCCAAACAATAAACAGCATTTGCACATATACAAACGAAGAAAAAGACAAACTAATAGATGCAATCAACAAAAATAGCAAATTGACGCTGGTAAAAGTAGAATCACCAAAAGCCGCAAAACTTGTACAGGAAATGTACAACGATATAGATGCAAATGGTTTGATACATTTTAAAATGCCGAACAAAATCAAAAATGATGGTTCAGAGCCAATTACAACTAATGGCTTCATCAATTCCGATTTTGTTTCATTAACGAAAATGTATGAGACTAACGGCACAGTGATACCATTTGAAACAACTCATGAAGGCAATATCTATCGTTATAAAATCACATTCAATAAACCAATAATGCCGGGCGAGGAATTTACATATTTTAGTGAAGGCACAATAAGAGGCCTGATAACATCGGTCGTCGGCCAGACAAACACTTTCAGATATTTTATGAATCATTCCCCCGCCTCTGGCGTACCGACTTTGCGTAAAGAAACATATCTGTTGCCAAAAGACGCAGAAGTTATTTTGACAAGTCCGGGTATGCAGCAGACTGCAAAAGACGGCAGAATTGAACTGCACGTTGAAAAAGTAATCCCTCCCGGCGGAAGTATTTTAACTGAATTTCAATATAAACTCGCCGGAGCAACAATCGCTGCAGCCAAACCTCTAAAACTTGAGATTGCGCCATGGCGTGAAAACGAGATGCTTCGTTATGATTTAAAAACCATGGCTAATGCGAAAATCGGCGAAATAATATATACCGTTGATAATATTCTGCGAACAGATAACAACGATATATGCCGAATTGAATCTTATATAAGCGTTGCGGCAAACAACACGCAGCAATTTACGCAGGTAGATGCAAGGATTGATGATATGACTCCAATCTACGGCAGAACTAAAAATCAGTTGGGATATTTTGAGGCAAATTATCTGCCAAATAAAATAAATTTAACAATAAAGACATCTTCAAAATCGCAGAACAACGAATTTACTCCGCAGGAAACTGTTTATGACAATGAAGAAGCATTGTATCTCATCCGCAGAATGCCGCTGGCAGAGAATTATACCGGGAAATTCAATATCTTTCCCGTTCAAAGTGGTGCAATTTGCCAGTCTGAAATCAAAGTTACAGGTAAAGAGCAAATTACTGTACCAGCCGGTACTTTCGATTGTTTTAAAATCGAATTGGCCGTCTATACCAACGAAATAAAAGCATTGCAGCATAACGTTTGGATATCAGCGGATAAAAACAAATATCTGGTCAAATATGATTCAGGTCAGGCAATCATGGAATTGTCACAAATCGGCTTTACGACAAATGTTCCAAATGAAACGACGCAGGAAGGTGTCTCATTTAAACTTCCGGTCGGATGGTACAGCATGATAAATCAGCAGGAAAGCGGATATAAATTCTCAATCCAAATTATCAGTCCGCAAATGGAAAGTTGGGCAGTATTGACAGCCGCACAAGGTGAAGGTATTACATCAATGTTCAGTTCGCCGAAACAGGCAGCCGAGGAAGATATCAAGGTTTTGAAAGGTTATTTCAAAAACTATACTGTAAGAGAAAACAGATGGAAGGATTTGACTATCGATGCGACGCCGGCAGCAGCTTATGAGGCCGACTACGAAGAAAAAGACTCCGCGATGGTTGAGTATCGAACATATATTCTCGGTAAATCAACTGTTTACTGGTTTGTATTTCGCGTTGAAAAAGATAAATTCGAAGCAAATAAGGCAGATTTCGATTCCATAATTAACAGTTTCAGAACCAATGCAAAATAAAATTAAAAATTCGAATCAACTTCGGTGGGTAATATTGCTGCTTGCGATAGCGGTGATACTGCCCACTGCCTGTTTGCTTTGGTTTATGACGCAGGCGGTCAGAAACGAACGTTTGGCGATACGGCAAAAGCTTATCGACAGCTATACCGCACGCGGGCAGGAAATTTTCAAAAAAGCGACAGAAAATTTTACAAACGATACAAATAATTTTTCGTCAACCGTTCAATATGTTCCGCAAAAATTTTCCATTCCATCTGAAGCACTGCAAAAAGCAAAAAAACTTGAATTTACTGACGGCGATATCACCGGTGCCCTTGCGGAATACGAAAAAAACAAAATTTATTCCGACCCTGCGGTTGTTTATGTTGGCTTAATCGGGCAGGCTAGGTGTCTGAAATATTTACACAGATACGATGAGGCAATTAATATCTGCCGACAGTGCATTGACACACAATATTTCAATGATGAGCAAAAAGCAAAAGCGGGATTATTGTTAATTGATTTGTATCGTAAAACAAACAATCAGGACTTGCAAAAAGAGCTAAAACGACTGTTTACCGTAAATTTGTCGATTCCAACGGAAACACAGGTGTTCATTTTAGACAGGCTGACTAAAATAGCAAATGAGGAAAATCTCACACAAAATCTGCCGAAGGAAATCCTTTCTGCTCAAAAGTTCATCGACTCGGCAAATTTAACTATTGCCGCGACTGATTTCCTGGACAAAAACAACATTACAACCGAACCGAACGAATCGTTTTTCAAAATCGCAACTGCCCCGCCGATGTACGGCATATATCAGAATAAAAATCTTCTTTTGGTTACGCAAGAGAAGATGACGCAGTTCTGGCAAAAGAGCATCGACGATTTTACAGACAATTTGGTTTTCTGCAAAATCCATGACGATACAGGAACAATAATTAATAAAAATACGACCGATGGTGAATTATTTTCAACTCTGAAACTAAGTAATAATTTCACCGGCTGGAAAACTGAACTTTATCTTCGTTCCGGCGTTTTTAAAGAAGCCGCCGACAAAAAAAGAGTCATTTATATCTGGGTCGCTTCAATTGTGATTATTCTGATGCTCGCAAGCACACTTCTGGCAAGCTCGGCGGTTTTAAAACAGGCAAAACTCAACAAGCTCAAAAACGATTTCATCGCAACCATTACGCACGAACTAAAAACTCCGTTGGCGTCAACTCGCCTGCTGGTCGATACGCTTTTGGAAAACAAATGCCAAAACAAGCAGCAGGAGATGGAATATTTGCAGCTTATCGCGAAAGAAAACGCCCGCCTTGGTCGGCTGATTGATAATTTCCTGACATTCAGCCGAATGGAACGCAACAAGCAGGTTTTTGAAATTACAAAGACAAGCCCTGTCGAAATCGCAACCGCTGCCGCCGAGGCAATGCACGCGAAATTTGAAAACGCCAATGTGCACTTCACGCTCGATATCGCCAAGCCTATGCCGATGGTAAACGCCGACAAAGACGCGATAACAACAGTACTTGTAAATTTGCTCGATAACGCGTATAAATACTCGAACGAAAATAAGCAGATTGAACTGAATGTATTCGTTGAAGATTCAAACGTTTGCTTTGTGGTAAAGGATAATGGTATTGGAATGACGCGGAGGCAGATGAATAAAGTGTTTGATAAATTTTATCAGGCCGATAGCTCCCTGTCCCGCAAAGTCGAGGGAACAGGTCTTGGCCTTTCGATAGTTAAATTTATCGTCGATGCGCATAAAGGCAAAATCAGCGTCGAAAGTAAAATCGCAAAAGGAAGTGAATTTATCGTCAGGATACCAACTGTATAAGGAGCAGCTATGCGGAAAATTCATTGGATAACTATCG
Source organism: Planctomycetaceae bacterium (assembly GCA_021371795.1). Classification (NCBI taxonomy): domain Bacteria; kingdom Pseudomonadati; phylum Planctomycetota; class Planctomycetia; order Planctomycetales; family Planctomycetaceae; species Planctomycetaceae bacterium. Next base: position 172,920 of record JAJFVK010000021.1, read on the forward strand.
TTATTATTTTGCTCATTCCTATTAGCGGAATTTTATTTTATCCATATATGCCTGAAAAAATGGGAACACACTGGCAATTCAGCAAAACCCCCGACGGCTATATGGATAAATTTTCCGGAACATTCGTAACCGCGTTAATTTGCATTGCGTCACCGGCATTTTTATTGTTTATAAACATCGCTGTTTCCGTATTAGCAGATAAAAACAAATCAAAAAGCATCGCCCTGTTTTTCATGGATTATTTCACTTTAATTTTATCCTTGTTTTTGGCAGGCTCATATATCGCTGTGCTCATTTGGAACTGCGGCGTGGATTTCAGTGTTCCAATTTTTATGAGCACAGGTGTCGCTGTATTAATAATATCGATTTTGATGTTAATCATATCCCTTATGCGTCAGCAGCAAAAATCGGAATCTTCTGCAATCACTGAAAATATAAATTTTTCCGACGGCAAATATAAAGACAGCCTGATTGAAATCTCCGGCAATAATATGATTTTCAAAGATTATTATTTCCCGATGGGCAGTAAAAAGGTGAATCTTTCGCAGGTGGATTATGTTAAGGCTCTTAAGCCCACGGTTTGGAATGGCAAATGGCGAATGCATGGCACAGGAGATTTACTTTTCAGAATCTGGTTTCCGGCCGATTATAACAGGCCAAACAGAGATATGATTTTCATATTGAAAATAAAAAATAAATGGACAAAAGTCGGCTTCACAGTTGAAAACTCAAAAGCAGTATCAGTTTTTTTTAAGACAAAAGGATTGTTAAGACAAAATAATTAATTTTGTATCTTTGTGTCTTCGTGACCAGTATAAAAAAATGGAAATAAAAAACGCAAAAATTGAATCATTTTTTAAAAGCTTTACTTTCAGTCTGCTGTTGTGTCTGTTTGGGAGTTATTTTTGTATAACAGGCATAAAATCGCTGATAGAAAAATTTGATTTTGTTCAATTATTATGGCTTGTTTACAATGTAACTATTTCATTGCTGTTCCTGATTCGAAGCCGCCCTTCTGTTGTAAGTATGAATCCTCTGCACTGGATAATCGCACTAATTACATCATTTTCAGGCTTCTTCTTTTCAAGGGCAGATGTAAATCACAATCCAATTATTTTAATATTTTTAGATGCGATGATAATTTTTGCAGTGCTTTTGGGAATCATAACAGCACTTATACTCGGCAGAAGCTATGATTTTCTGCCTGCGTTAAGAGTTGTTAAAACAAAATATATTTACAATCTTGTCAGACACCCAATGTATTTGTCGTCAAGCCTCATTAAGATTGTATATACCTTGAAAAATCCGCTGTATTATAATATTATGCTTTTAGTAGTTGTCATTTTTCTTTATGATAAACGTGCGAAATATGAAGAAAAAGTTTTGTCGAACGATAACTCATATTCGAAATACATGCGAAAAACAAAATGTCGTTTTGTTCCGGGGATTTATTGATTATGAAATTTTTTATTTACATCAGTATAATTTTTTTACAGGCTCAATATGCTTATTCCAAAATTGAATTAGATCATCAGCTGTGTGAGTCAGTTATAAATGCTAAAACATTAACAATTGAGGTTATATCAGTAAATAATGCTTTGACTTCAGATAAAATCATAAAGGATGCGATTAATTATTTTAAGCCCTATATTACCGGCGAAATAAAAATTCTCGATTGCAATAATATAAAATTAAACCTGGGCGATGATAACGCAATTTCAAGAAAGCAAATTGACGAAATCGCAAGTTCTAAAAAACATAACCCAACATGGATAACCATAATCGTTTGCCCAAGTATGGATTTCTTGCAAAGGAAAGGTTTCTTTAATTATACTGCGTTAAAAGACAAGCCAGAATTATGTCAGCAGTTTATAGCTATTAATAAACAAATCTGCGATGCACACGCGGCTTCGATACCCTTTGTTTCATCTGAACAATTAACATCGCTTGTGATTTTGCATGAATTGTGCCATTCTTTGAGGGTTCCCGCTCGAAAAGAACATATGATAAAAGGCAATGCAGGCCATTGTTCGAATCCAAACTGTATTTTATATCCAAAGATTGATTTTATTTCTTCCATGAGTGCAATACTTCATCTTGGGCCACCAAAAAAACTTTGTAAAATGTGCCAGGAAGAAGTTTTTGCAGTGCAAAAAACTGAAAATATTAATAAAAATTAAAATAAGGTTTTATGGAAACAGTTTTAATAATAGAAGATGATTCATCGATGATGCGAGGCTTGAAGGATAACTTCGCTTATGCCGGATATAATGTTTTAACCGCAATGGACGGCGAAAAAGGGCTTGAAGCTGCGCTGAATGCAAAGCCGGATTTGATTCTTCTCGATATTATGCTGCCGAAGATTAACGGCTTTGAAATTTGCAGATTGATACGCAAAGAAAATCTCGATATGCCGATTATAATGCTGACCGCCAAAGGCGAAGAATCGGATATAATCCTCGGCCTCAATCTCGGCGCAGATGATTATGTTACAAAGCCATTCAGTATTAAAGAGCTTCTGGCAAGAGCGGCCGCGTTTTTACGTCGCAGGAAACACAAAGAAAAGGAAAGTTTTAAATTCGGTGATTTTCAGTTCGATATTTCCGCCAGAAAACTCTCGAAAAAAGGAAAAGAAATCGAGCTATCGCCCAAGGAATATAAGCTGCTGGAATTTTTCCTCAAAAAGCAGGGGAAAGCGCTGACCCGTGATGAAATATTGAACGCCGTTTGGGGCTATAACAGCTTTACAGGCCATCGCAGCGTTGACAGATTCGTAACAACCCTGCGAAATAAAATCGAACCCGACGCGGACAATCCCGTCTTTATCCACACACTCCGCGAAATCGGCTATAAATTTTTAGATTGAAATATATCTATGGATGAACAGTTTATGGAACATAAAAAAGTAGCTGAATATTGGAATCAAAACGCCGAGGCATGGACAAAACTTTCCCGAATGGGCTGCGATATTTATCGTGACCATTTAAACACGCCCGCCTTTTTCGAGATACTACCCGATATAAATGGCTTGAACGGTCTGGACATCGGTTGCGGCGAAGGACACAACACACGCAAAGCCGCACAGCTTGGCGCAAAAATGTCCGCTATTGACATCAGTTCTGAATTTATAAAATATGCCAAAGAATCGGAAGCAAAAGAACCGCTCGGCATTGAATACAAAGAAGCAAACGCAATTGCACTGCCATTTGAAGATAATACATTTAATTTCGCGATTGCAAATATGAGTTTTATGGACATACCAGAAACGGATAAAGCCATAAAAGAAGCATATCGAATCTTAAAGCCTGACGGATTTCTCCAGTTTTCAATCAGTCACCCCTGTTTTCACACACCGAAATGGGAATGGTTGACAGGCGAAAACGGCAAACCGATCGCTTTAAAATGTGGCGATTATTTTCACGAATTTAACGGTGAAACTGAAGAATGGATATTCAGTGCTGCGCCGGATGAATTGAAAAATAAATATCCGAAATTTAAAATACCTCGTTTTATGATGCCTTTGAGCAAATGGCTCAATTTGCTTATTGAAACAGGTTTCGCTCTCGATAAATTTTATGAGCCAACGCCCAATGATGAAACTGTCAAAAAATTTCCTTCACTTTCGTACACACAGGTTGTAGCATGGTTTTTGATAATTAGATGCAGAAAATAAGGAAAACTAAAATGAAAAAAATGATTTACACGATTGTAATTATTGGCGGCCTGTTTTTTGTCGGCTGTAACCTCAAAGAAAAATATACCCGAACGGTTGAAATGCCTTTACCAATCAGTAATGGGCAAAAATTGATTGTCAGCACGGATGTCGGCTCAATTACCATTTGCGAAAGCAACCTGCCGCAGCCGAAATTCAATGCGGAAATTATCGGCAAGGGCGAAACCGTCGAAGAAGCCCAAAAAGTCGCCGAGAGCATTAACATAACGGTTGAAAACAACATCAGCGGCAGTGTGAGCCTCGTAATCAAAAAGCCGGTCGAAATAAAAAGCGATTGGTTTTCCGTGAATTATACGATTTATACTCCCGCAAACGTAAATCTCGACTGCAAAACAGACGTCGGCAATATAAACATCAACAACATCAAAGGCGATATCGTCGCATCGTGCGATGTCGGCAATATCAATTGCGCAAATGTCAGCGGAAAATTAGATTTGAAAACCGATGTAGGAGATATTCGCACAGACTACACGCCGGCCGCAGGCATCACTGACGCCAGATTATCCACAGACGTCGGCAGCATCCATTTTAAAGGCCCGGAAAATATGTCTGCTAATATTGATGCAGCCACTGACGTAGGCAATATCAATTCCGACCAGCCCGGCGTAAAGAAAAAAGACGGTTGCGAAGAAAAATTTGACGGCACTATCGGCAAAGGTGAAGGCGATGTAAGATTGCGAACCGATGTCGGCTCGATAAATATTAAATAAGACCTGTTATTAATCACTGAATACGCAGATTACGCTGATTATATTTTAATTATTTCTGTGTAATCCGTGTAATCAGCGATTAAACAAATAGTACAGAAAACCGCTACTGCAAACTATCCGGCTCGACTCTTTGGTCTTTGGGCAGATGTTTTCCGGTGATGTGAATAATCACGCCGGGGATTGAAGTCAGCAGCCAGATAATTCGCTGCGCAAGACCAAGACCAAGCCCCTGCTCTGTCGTAACCTGTGCGACCTGACTGAACAGCCCTTTAAGTCCGAGTTCCATAACGCCCGCCCCGCCCACGCTGATTGGAATAACGCCGATGACCCACGACAGCGGAAAGAAAACATAATAATATTTGACGTGCGCTTCGATGCCCAGATTCCTGCCGACTAAATACAAACCGAAAATCGGAAGCGACTGACATACAAAGCCAAGCAGTATCGCGAAAAACAGCGTCAACGGCTTGCTGCAATATAATTTTACCGCATTTACAATTTGATTGCGCCACATCTTCCACTTCATCATAAAAATAAAACCGTACATCAGCAGCTTAGGCCGAAATTTTCGGCTCTTGAACATAATAAACAGCGTCAGCGCAGCCAGCACTAAAAGCCCGACAACGCCGATTACGAGTTTGATTAAAAGAGATACGATATTAAATTGAAAATCCAGATGCGTCCCGCTATCGCCGGATGGTATGAGCCAGTAAGCCAGAAAAATCAGACTGAACGTACAAAACGTCCCGATGCACCTGTCAACAAAAACGCTCAACACTGCTTCAAGTTTTTTATCCGTATGCTTCGTAACATACCACGCGCGAAGAGCGTCGCCGCCGACGGAACTCGGCAGACAATTATTATAAAACAAACCGAGGAAGTGAAGTTTGACTGCCTGAATATAGGAAATTGCAATTTGCTGGGCGCGCAGCAGGAGCAGCCATCGAAAAACAAAAATTAATTGCCCTGCCAGACTAAGCGCAATCGCGGCGATAATGACAGACACATTCAGCTTGCTGAAATTACCGATAAGTTCTTTTATATTTACGCCTTTGAACGCAAAACATAAAGCTGCCGCCGCTATCAGAAGCCTGATAAGATTTGCCGTGTGTTTATTTGCTTTCTTTTTTGTCGCCAAAACTTTCCCTTTAAATTTGAATCGAGGTATGATAATCTGTAAAACATTATTAATCAAGATTTAAAGGAACTTAAATTGTCAGCAAATAAAGAAATCGAGTTGGGCACGAATTTTGAACCGAAATTTGACGCAAACGGCCTTATCACAGCCATTTCGCAGGACGCAAACACCGGCGACGTTCTAATGGTCGCGTATATGAATAAAGAGGCTTTGGATTTGACAATCCAGACCGGCAACGCTGTATTTTACAGTCGCAGCAGAAAGAAACTCTGGAAGAAAGGCGAGGAAAGCGGCCACGTCCAGAAAGTAAAACAGATTTTAGCAGACTGCGACCAGGATTGTTTGATTTTGAAAGTTGAAGTTGACCAGGGACAGTGCCACGTCGGTTATCAATCGTGCTTTTACAGAGCATTGAAAAAAGGCACAAAAGCAGAACTGGAATTCATCGCAGAAAAAGTGTACGACCCCGAACAGGCATACAAGAAAAAATAATATGCTTTACGATTTACGGCGAAAAATCTTACAGATGCTCTGCCACATATAATCCAACAGAAGCAGGGACGACACTAAAGCTATTTTCGCCATTTGCCAGCAAGTGAGAAGACCGCCGTTGTGTATCGTCTTAAATACCTTAACGACTTGTGCCGGCCGATACCAAAAACGACGGCGAATCCGATTGCGAATCTGTTTTAGTCTCTGCCTGCCAAATTCTTTAGAGTATATGTTTCCCTTTTCGTTGATCCAGTAGCCGGGCGTACTTTCAACCAATTCTCGCAACGGCGTGAACTTATCCACGCGAAGCTTGCTCAAGTTAATCATATGCACGCCAAGTTCTCTGGCGAAGTCAGGTATGGCCAGCATTTCCTCTTCAGTCTCACCAACATTGCCATAGATAAAGTATGCGTGGTAAAAGAATGGGAAATTTCTAAATACTTTAAAAGCATCACGAATCTGCTGTGTGTTAAAGCCCTTGTTCATCTGTTCGAGGATTCTATCGCTTGCCGATTCAATACCCATCAGCAGTACACGAAATCCTGCTTTGTACGCTTTTTCCAGCATACGCGGATGTTTGGACGCTTCGATTCTTGCATTGGCAAAGTATAATTTTTTGATTCCTCGTTCGATAATGAGATCGCATATACGCTCGGCGCGAGTTGAATTGACGAAGAAATTATCGTCAGCGAAAATAATCATATCGCCCCTGCTCGCTTCGATTTCATCTACCACCGACTCCGGCGTTCGAGCGACATACTCACGCTTCTGCCCCAGAGGATTCATACTGAATGTACAAAATTTGCATTTGTATGGGCATCCTCGTGAACCAAGAATAGTATCAAACTCTATCGGCAGCAGCTTTACGCCGTGCAAGACGGGAAAATATCGGCTTTGCCGCAGGCTTCTGTCCGGCGGTAAAATATCTTCTATCGGCTGGAGCGGCCGGTTTGGATTGTGAATAATTTTGCCATCGCGTCTGTATGACAAACCGAGAATTTGTTCCCACGGCAGTCCATCCGCAAGCTCCTGAATGGTCTGCTCGCCCTCTCCGCGAACAACAACATCTACATTGCTGCATCGCAGAAAAATATCTTCAACTCTATCGGTTGCCTCGCGCCCGCCGACAACGGTTGTTTTACCAGCAGGTAATTGGTTTATATAATTACAAACTTTGTCGTACTGTGCTCGCCAGCCGATACTGATGCAAATCAAATCGATTTTGTTCGTGATGAACTCGAACATTTTTTGAGGCGGTTGTAAAGTTCGCTTATGACGGAGGTCGATTAAGCTGATTTCGCCAACGTGCCCTTTTAACGCGGTCGCTATATATTCCAACCCTGTCGGGGGAAAGAAGTCCAGACCAGTCCCTTTGTCCTTGGGAAAATAAGGATACAGGCATAGTGCATGGTGATATTTATGATGCTCTGCTATATTTTGTTCCTGAATTAAAAATTCAGCAAAAAATCATTTTTGCTTACTCACCTCTATTTATCCTATCCGTTCCGCACATAAAAAACCACTATTATTTTAATTTCTTTTAATAACTGTGAAGGCCTGCGAAAATTCTTGAGAAATTCACAATGATTACGCCAAATATTATCATCAAAAACGCTATGATACCCCAGAGGCAATTCAATTGCAAAAATTTTGGGCCGTAAAATTTTCTGAAAATTATAAATGCCAGATAAACAAACCACACAGCAAGCGAAAAAGTCTCTTTCGGGTCCCAACTCCACCAGTTTCCCCACGCCGATGCCGCCCATATACTGCCTATAATAATGCCTGCCGTCAGCAGAGGAAAACCAAGACATATCAATCTATACGCCTCGTTTTCCATTTCAGCGTTTTTGCTCAACAGGCATTTGCCTGAAAAATATGCAGCCTGCAAAAAAAAAACATAAGAAAGAAGACTCGCGAAAATATGCGGCACAAAATAAATGCTTTTGAGGTTATGCGATTTAACCGGCAGGATCCGCGAATAAAAAATTAAAACCACAACAGCCAAAAGAAAAACCGAAACGATAATGTCTTTTTTACTCCATCTAAACCACATCCGGATTGTTAAATATATTTGCCTTGCACTACCGAACTCCAAAACCATCGCGACAAACAACAATGCCAAACTAATTAATAGGCTTTCCCCCGGTATAGTGCTGAAAAACGCCCCGCACCAGCCCGCTCCCATCATAGAACCAATAACGCAAACCATTGCTGCAAAAAGCGTTAAGACAATATTTGCCCAAAGACACAGTCTTTTCAAACCATCCATAGCCATACCTTAATATATATGATAACTTTACCTACAAAACCGGTCTACTTACAACATTAAAATGCTATTGCATAAATTTTAATTGTTACTATAATACCGTCTTTCACGAACTATATAACATAATAAAACTTTACAATAGCTGAATTTATATTAGGAGCAAAAATAAAATGACAGTAGTAAGTCAGCCCAAAATCGACATCTTAAGTGCTGAAAACATCACGATGGAAGATATTCTCGCCACAACAGATTTCGTAAACTCAAGTGAAAAAACCCGGTTGTCGTTTACCGAAAGAGCCGAGCAGGAAATTTCGAAGTCCGGCAAGAAAAATTATCTGGCTCTCGGTGCTGCGATGGCAGTGCTTGGCAAATACGCAAAGGCTGTTGAACTGCTGGAAAAGGCTGACGAAAGCAAAGAGAAACATCTTGAGCTTGCGTTCTGTCTGCGAAAAATCTGCCAGTTTGACAAGGCAATCGAAGCGTTGGATAAAGCCGCAAAGGCTGGCGCAGACGCTTTGGCTGTCAATTGCGCAAAGGCATCTGTTTACCGTATTAAAGGCGATTTGGATGCCGCTGCAAAAATACTGAAGAACTGCGAAAATTTCCAGAAGGTAAGCGCGTTGTATCATTACACGCTCGCAAGACAACTCCAGGCCTGCGGCGAATACGACCTCGCGATTGAAAACTTTGAAGAGGCGACTGAAATAAACCCGAATTATTCGAAGGCGCTGTTCCATCTGGCTTTCATTCTCGACCTTCGCGGCGAAGAAGAAGCAGCTCTTGACTATTATAAACAGCTTACTAACAACGGCGCTCCTTATGTAAACGCTCTGCTGAATATGGCTGTGCTTTACGAAGATTCCAGCCAGTTCGACAAGGCGTTGTACGCGGTCAATCAGGTGCTCAAATATCATCCGAACAATCAGCGGGCAATCCTTTTCAAAAGAGACATCGACAGCTCAAAGACAATGTTCTACGATGAAGAGATTGAAAAGAACAAAGACCAGCAGACAAAGATTCTCGAAACTCCGATTTCAGATTTTGAACTGTCAGTTCGCAGCCGTAACTGTCTCAAGAAGATGAACATCAACTCAATCGGCGACCTGCTGAAAATCAGCGAGACAGAGCTGCTGGCATACAAAAACTTCGGCGAAACATCGCTTACAGAAATCAAAGCTATGCTCGAATCGAGAGGGTTAAGGCTCGGTATGGCAGCAGAAGGCAAATTCCCTGAAGATTTGTCTAAGATAGGATTTGAAGACGAAGGCGACGACGATCTCGACGATGAAATGCTTACAAAATCGGTAGAAGACTTCGGCCTTTCAGTTCGCGCCAAAAACTGCCTGTCGCAATTAAACATAAAAACTCTCGGCGAGCTGGTATCAAAAACAGAAGCCGAACTTATGGGCGTAAAAAATTTCGGAGCAACGAGTCTTTCGGAAATAAGACAGATGCTCGACAGTCTTGGATTAGACCTTAGAAAAATAGAGTAAACTACCCGTGACGAAAAAATTAAAAAACAGGATGTTTAAGCATTACGTAATCAGCTTTGTAGCTATTGGGGTTTTTATTCTCGCGATTTGCTGCTATTCGCCCAGTGTCCCGATATCGAATTTGAGTGCACAGACTCCGGAAATGTACGCTGTAAAGGTACTGCTCGATGACAGCGCACAGAAAATCAGCTTCAACGCTCGTGGCGATTACAGGGTTGTAGACCCGCAAACCATTTCTGTCATAAGTGAAATACACGCATCGAGTTTTGTCACTATCACCGTCGACAGCAACTGCATAAAGGTCGGCTTCAAAAAATACGACAGCAGGCATCTCATATTCCAGCCTGCTTCGGAAACGCCTTTCGCGATTAATAATAACGTGCCCTACCACGGCACTCTTGAACTTATCGTCAATCAGGATAACAAAACAATGCAGGTCATCAACGGCGTTTCGCTCGAAGACTACATCGCAGGCGTTGTCGCTTCTGAAATGCCCAGCTACTGGGAATCCGAAGCGTTAAAAACGCAGGCAATCGCCGCAAGAACTTATGTTTTGTATATCAAGTCGAAGTTCGGAAAAAATCGGCCGTGGGACGTAAAAGCAACACAGGCCAATCAGGTTTATAAAGGTATGCGTGCCGAAACAATGCGGACAAACGACGCGGTAACGAGCACTTCAGGAATGGTATTAAGCTGCCAGCAGGACACTGGCGACTGGGATATATTCCCCACTTATTACAGTTCCGTCTGCGGCGGCCACACAGAAAACAGCGTCAACGTTTTTGGCGACGAGTTTTTCCCGCTTCAGGGCGCTGATTGTCCATGGTGCAGATTCAACACCAAGCCGAGTTTATTTTACTGGCCGGACGTAACATTAGACAAACAGACAGTAACCAAAAATATTTTCGCTCGCTACCCAACGTTAAAGGAACTTGGCAGCATCGATAAAATCGAACCTGCCAAGAGCAGCACATATACCGGCGGATTGTCAAGAATCACCAGCGTCAGACTAACCGGCTCAACAGGAAAAATCGGCTACCTTCGCGGCGAAGATATGAGATTAGCAATCGACCCGACAGGCTCGGCAATTCAAAGCACATGCTGCACGATAATCACAATGAAGGATGAATATCTCTTCATCGCAGGCAAAGGTTTCGGCCACGGGGTCGGCCTCTGTCAATATGGCGCACGCGAAATGGCAAGACAGGGTAAAACATACAAGGAAATCCTCGACTTCTATTACCCCGGCAACAGAATCAAATTACTGTATTAATTTCGCCGAAGACGGTTCCGCAAATATTCAATCTTCAATATTAAATTCGCAGTGCGTTCACTGACATTGCGTAATTTTATTATGTGGGGAATTTAGTAATGACACAAAACAGAAAGATGTCCTTTGGCCGTTTTGATTACGCGGCGTTTACATCTTTTATCACGTATGCTTCAGGCTCTGTCGTCGTACCAATAGCGTTGGTCGCTCTGGCAGACGAACTCGGCTTCTCACTCAAGAGCGGCGGATTCTCCGCAGGCGGCGCTCTTCAGCTTGGCCGGTCGATTCCAATGGTGCTTGCGATGCTCGTTTGCGGTTTCGCCGCAGGCAGATGGGGCAAACGCAAAACAATGGGATGGTCGATTATACTGATGGGCACAGGCATCGGCCTTTGCGCAATCGCCCCGCTTTACGGCATTTTATTTTTAGGTCTGATGATTGCCGGCATCGGCGAAGGCGTTATTGAAGGACTCGCAACGCCCTTCATTCAGGATTTGCACACCGACCAGCCCGGCCGGTATATCAACTTCACACATTCGTTCTGGTCTGTCGGCGTTCTGGCGACGGTTCTCATTTCCGGTGCACTGCTTTCGCTCGGCGTTTCATGGCGATTAATCATCGGCGCGGTTTCACTATCTGCAATAATTCCCGCGTTACTGATGCTCTTGCACATCGGCAAAAAATATCCCGAACACACCGAGCCGATTCACTGGACAGTCGTGCGCAATCAGGCCGTTGAAATTATCAAAACGCCGCGTTTTTGGTTTTTTTTCACTGCGATGTTCCTCGCAGGCGGCGGCGAATTTTGCCTTACGTTCTGGACGGCAAGTTACATCCAGTTAAACTTTTCCGCCTCGGCATGGGCAGCTGGAGCAGGCACTGCGTTTTTCGCCGCTGGTATGATTCTCGGCCGAACAGGCTGGGGATACCTGCTGCATCAAAGTCATTTGAAACAGTTGATAGTTTACTCCGCAATCGCCGGAACGGTTATTACACTTGCGTTTCCGATACTGACAAATCTTTGGCTGTTTTTTGTTTTACTGTTTTTTAGCGGTATCGCGTCCGCACCGTTTTGGCCGAGCGTGCAAAGCTACTGTGCCGATTGTATGCCGAAATCTGACACGACGATGTTATTTATTTTATTGTCGTGTGCCGGCGTCCCCGGCTGCGGATTTTTCACCTGGCTGATGGGCTTCATCGGCAACCACAGCGCCAACGGCCTTGCAAATGCGTTTTATATCGTCCCGGCATGTTATATTTTATTAGCCGGAATCATTAGTTTATGCTGGAATATGAATAAAAAATAATCTGTTAGCCCATCGATTTATTTGATGGGTTGTTTAGCCGCTTTCGGCATTTTAATCCTCGATTCTCAGGCTTTAGCCTGCCAATTATTTGGCAGGTCGAGAAATCTTTAAAAACAGTAATTCCAAAAAATTGATTTTTGATATTTTAATTCGTAGACGGGTTTAGCCAAAAATCCTTTCTATGACCAAGTTTACATAAGTTCTTGCGTGGCGAAAGTGTATAATTGGGTTGGTATTGCCGATGTAATTAGTTGTCGATTTGCCGAATTTTGATGAAGTTTGTCTTGGCCATCTGCTTGGACAAAATGTACAAAAAACAACAGATTCCAGTGGACGGTCACAGAACAAAAACAGCCATAACACGCATAACACATTATTGATGAAATCTCCAATACCCTCAAGGGGAGTCGAACCCGTCAAAGAAAATAGCCAAGCAATTACAAGTAAAGAAGTTATGAAAAATGAATCAATCGACTTGACCGATTGCTTGGCCGCTAAAAATCAGACTAATTTAAAGAAGGTAATTGAAGCATGGCCTAAGCTATCTGAGTATATTCAAAAGGCAATTTTAGCGTTGGTTGGGTAGCTTAGACTAATATAGCTAACGAGCCTGAATTATAAACAGCCAGCGCCTCCGGTTATGAGTTCCCAATTCACGTTTTATAAGTATTTAGCAATAAATGATTAATGATTGCACAATAAAGACTTATGTATCCTGGCCGTAGCTAAAAGTCAACCGCACTCCAAAAATACATGGCAGTTGCAAATCAAAGACTTGGATTAATCCATTATAAATGCTTTGTATTAACTGAACTTTTTATTTTTGGCAAAATTAATATAATGTGATAAAGTACTTGTTGTTTGTCATAAATGCGTGTGAAGGTTCTAATGAAGGATTTTGATTTATCGCCTGTTGACCCATTACCTGGCATAATGCAAAGTCTAATCAAATCAGATTTAACAAAAGCATTTGTTTCAGCTAACATTATTACCGCTATAGAAATTGACAGCTATGGTCGAACGGAAATAAAAGCACAAACTTGGGATGAGTACTGGGATATCCGAGGCAATATACCAGAGGCAGATTCTTTCGTAAATTTCGAAAAGGCTCGAAATGAATATTTTCAATATAGTTTTAAGTCAGAATACATTAGAGAGTATTGCTTCAGATTTTTCACTTTATTGGTTAAATGGCTCAATCACCGAAAGGAATTCAAATCTAAAGAATTATTAAGTAAATTGCTGTCTTTAGAGAATTTTGTAATACGTTGGCACAACAAAGAGGCTGGGATGGCCGCAGGTACAACGAGTCATAGAAATCCCGCTTATCTTCTTTCCCGTTTAGGTAAAACAACTTTTAATGAAGACCCAAAATATTTACCATTGATCATGCTCAAGTGCTTATCCAGCAATAACCTCTTTTACCATTATCGTCAATACCGAATTTCTAACGAACCAAATTTTTCAATTTTTACATATCCTGCAGTAAACCTTAACAATAGAAATGAATCTTTCGCATTGATCGAATCCTTGACACAAGGATTTTCACAAAAGTCAGACCCAAGAAGCAAACAAAGAGCTCAACTTTTGGCAGAAACTGCAATACATCCATTTCTTAAATTTTCATTGGAGAAAGATAATGACAAAAAAGAAGTCAATATTGTTGATATAGGTAGTGGCAGCGGCATAATGCTTAAATATATTTGGGAATATATCTTGAGTAAAGATCCCAATGCCAAAGAAAATTGGTATTTGAATGGTTCCTTAATAGGCTTAAGAGTTCATAATCCTGCTCGTCATTTTTCTAAAGGCCAAATTAGAAAAAATATGGCATACCTTGATTATCGACAGACGGACTACATTGATTGGATAAACAAACAGACTGAACCTTTTAAATTTGATGTTGCTTTAGTGTGTCGTCTGCTAAACAATATCAGTATATTCGACATCGAACATTCAGACGACGAAGGAATGTTGTGGCATATTTCAGGCCAACAGTATTCACCCGATATTATAGTTAGTAAAAAATATAATCCAGTTCATTGCCTAACTCCGGAAAAATATTGCCCTGAAAACCTTATCCATACTAATGGTCGAACCAGATTATCAGAAAATAGTTCTGCATATAGAGTACTGTCTTTAACAGACTACTACAAAGCAATAGCATTTTGTCTCGGCAGGGATATCAATGATGAATTGTTTTTTTATCCAGTCCGAAAATTTAATGAAAATTCTTTATTGAATTATACGGGCCAAAGCATTATTGGAAAATTATCAAGCATTTCCAAGCTAACTGTTATCGAAGATGTTGATCTCACAGCAAATTATTTATTCAAGCATATCCAAAATTATAGATTGGACATTGCCGCAACTACAATCAATTCTGATTCACAATATTCCTCTCAAGTCCTCGCAGTATGTAATAAAAAGTATGAAAATCTATTGCCGGGAGCTAAATTATGTTAAAAGTAATTACAAAAGAACGCAAAACCAATTTTCTTACACCATCCGGTTTGCGATGTTTAGCAAATCTGCCTACAATAAATATTTCTGCCGGTTGTGCACACAATTGCGTTTATTGTTATAGCAAAGGATATTCAATTTATCCCGGCGATAATTTTATTGAAGTTTATGAAAATATGGCTGCAAGGATCGCTGATGAGATTAAACGGAATCGCAAGAAACCGGCAGCAATCTACTTCTGCCCTTCCTGTGACCCATTTCAATCATTGCCTCAAATTCAACAACTTACTTTTGAGGTTATGAAAATCATATTGGAGAACGATATTGGTGTGCAGTTTGTTACCAAAGGACACATATCTGAAGAAATCTTTGATTTATTTAAAAAGCATAGTTCAAAAATAGCTGGCCAGATAGGATTAATCTCTGCTGATGAAAACATTTTAAGTGTATTTGAGCCTAATGCCGCACATATATCTCAGCGAATTAATCAACTCAAAAAATTAATAGAAATCGGAATTAAAATGTCCGTACGTTGCGACCCTATGCTATATGGCGTTACCGATTCCAATGAACAGTTACAAAAATTATTTTCAATGATTGCTAATACAGGTTGTAAAGAAGCTGCCAGTAGCTTTCTTTTTCTAAGGCCTGCAATCACTGCCAGTCTCAAAAAAAATATTCACGATATATCACTATTAAATAAAGTCTTGGAACCTTTTTCAAAAACCGTTTCTCTACCAATCGGCACTAAAAATTCAACGGGGATTTTTTTGCCGGTAGCGATCAGAAAATCAGCATTTGAAAAGATTATTAAAATAGCAAACAGCTTTGGCATCAGTACACATATTTGCGGTTGCAAAAATTGTGACATTACATCTGAAAGTTGTTATATCACACGCGAACGTAAAGATTATCAACCTCATCTTTTTAAAATCTCGTGATGAGCAAATATTTCATACACCTAACTATTTTATATAAAATAACTTATAGTTCATTCCAACGAAATTGTTTGAGTTAGATTTGCAGAAATGTTACGATTTTTCGACTATGAAACAAAAACTATGGCTCACAATTATCACTTGTCTGGCGTATTGTATTGACAAAGAACTCTACAAGGCTATCGAATATCTTAAAGAGCAAGTGAGAGTTTTAAAGGAACTTCAGGAAAAAGATAAACGTATCCTTCTGAATGATAACCAACGAATGCGATTAGCACGAAAAGCAAAAGAGCTAACCAGAAAGCTCCTTGAAGAAACATCCCTTCTCTTCTCACCGGATACAATTCTCGGTTGGTATATAAAATTAATCGCGAAAAAGTACGATGGAAACACATACACTCATAAAAAAGTGGGCAGACCAAATACTTATATACAGACTGTTCACTGGGTACTTAAACTAAAATCGGAGAACAACTCATGGGGCAGCCAGAAAATTTGCGATTGTTTACAGAATCTCGGTTTTGATATTTCCAGAACTACTGTAAGAAACATTCTGCTGGCAAATGGTTACGACCCGGAACCAAACAAAAAACGGCTCTTCCGGCAAATGAGTTGGTAGGGTTGCAAAAAAAGGACATAGCATTATTATAGGTGGAAAAAAATAAACCACCTATTGGAGTATAAAGCTATGTCCACAAGTCTGTTGTATCATACCTTTGGTATTCGTTCTGTGC